>JALZAX010000188.1 GCA_030948055.1 Verrucomicrobiota bacterium
TGCTCCCACCAGGAGCGATGGCGAACGTGCTAAGACTCTGCCGACCCGAAAAACAATTAAACCAGAACTGCCCCCTCAAGCCACTTTCTGATGAAGGAGAAATCCTCACACCAAGCACATAAGCGAACCCCGGACCGTCCTTATGCCTAGCTTTCAGAGTACGCGAACATCATTTCTCACTCGCGCGGTCGCTGATCTTGAGTCTCATTAGATGCTGCACCTCGATGCCGTTCTATCGGTTTCATCTTGATACAGAGTTGTCTGAAGTAGCGGCCTTGGAGCGAGTTCAGGGCTTCACTCAACCGCGCCGTTCTTTTCGTGACTCCATCGCCATCGCGTTCACTAGAGAGCACCCAGGTGGCCCGCCTTTTCTTGGGCGTGTCGGCCACAACTTCTTTTGGGTGCGTCGAGACATCCGTTATCGGAACTCCTTCTTGCCTCTCGTCTCTGGTAGGATCAGCCCGAGGCAGCATGGATCACGCGTTAGCGTTACGATGTTCATCCACCCGGCTGTGGCCTTGTTCATGACTGTTTGGTTTTCCGGCCTCGGTTACGGCGTGATGCAGCTTTGGGTCCATCGCAAGGAAGCTGTTCCCTTCGCCGTCCTTATCCCAGCGGTGATGATCTTATTTGGCTTCGCGTTCATGCTCGCCTGCTTTATCCCCGAGGCCATAAAAGCGAAAAGATTACTTGAAAGCGCATTCACCAAAGAACGCATCTAACCCCTATGAAGAGGGTCAAGCTAGAAGTGAGGGTTTAAAATAATTTTTTAGGTCATCATTTTGGATTTGCTTTAAAGGTTGCCTGTTTTTGGTAACGCTTCCTCTTCCTGCTTAGCTCGTAGGTTTTCTTTTTCCACGGCTCTTACTCCTATCCGTGCTTGAGCTCGTTTTTGTCTCAGGACCATATGATCTATGCGATCAGTGGAAAAGGAACTGGGGCGCGCCCAATCTAGGGCGTCGAACAAGGACAGCCTTAGCTCGGGTTAGATGCCGGGCGCACCCGCGTTGCAAAATCTGTTTAGCTCTCTTAGTTCCTTAAGCTTGGGGTTAGTCCCGCCTACCTGCAGGACCACACTCAAAAACTCCTGGTGCAGATCGATTCCAAGCTTGATCGGCGCGGTGCGCCCACTAAACTGGACGCGGGTTTCCTCGGGTGAGGACAACTCTTTATTGTTATAGTTATGCATATTGCCGGGTGTAGATTCAATCACTCGCACCCGGCAACTCTCTTCATGTCATCTAGGCGATGCAGTGTGTATCTCGTTAGGTGAAGAGTTACCCATCATGGACAACCGACTCGCAAGCCAAAGGTTTCCTCGCTCCTCTACATATAACCCAGAATGGCTCGTAGCTGGTGTGAGTGGCGGAGCTAACCCTTTATGGCTAACTGAGTGGCTTACTTCTAAGCTCGAGCTGCGAAACGATATGCGGGTCTTAGACCTGGGGTGCGGGCGCGCGATGTCTTCCATCTTCCTGCATCGCGAGTTTGGCGTGCAAGTGTGGGCGACCGACTTATGGTTCGATGCCTCTGAGAACCTTCAGCGGATTCGCGATGCCGGGGTAGCGGGTGGCGTCTTCCCTATACATGCCGAAGCTCGGTCGCTTCCTTGCGCCAGGGAGTTTTTCGATGCCGTCATCTCGATCGATTCCTTTGTCTATTACGGAACGGATGATTTGTACCTCAATTACCTTGCGCGTTTCCTCAAACCGGGTGGCCGCATCGCGATCGCGGGCGTCGGTTTGACGCGGGAGCTAGAAGGCGAGGTGCCGAAACATCTTCAACCGTGGTGGGAGCCTGGCATGGCCTGCCTTCATTCGGCCGCGTGGTGGCGAGACCATTGGAAGCGGACCGGTTTGGTGGAGGTAGAGTTAGCCGACGACATGCAAGAGGGTTGGCGGGCCTGGCTGGAATGGCAGCGAATCATTAGCCCGGATAACGTAACTGAAATCGCTGCGATAGAAGCCGATGCCGGGCGTTATTTGACTTATGTGCGCGCGATAGCGCGGCGACTGGATGATGGCAAACTCGAAGAGCCGATTATCACCATCCCGTCGCACTATCAGAAACAGCCGCTCCTGCGAGATTAATTCGCTCGTCAGCACCTCACAGGCTGGGCTACATCGCAGAGATGAAATCAACCGCGCTCATTTTCGCCGCACTCTTCTCCACCCTGACGTTAGCTGGTTCCCAAGGTCTGGACATTCAGCCTAACGACACGATGCAAAGCGTCCTCCAGCATCAGGTCGGTCAGTCCGTCGAGTTGCGCATGCGTTCGGGTGAAAAAATTGGCGGCAAGCTGGAAAAGGTGAACGAGAAGATTGCGCACCTTACGCAACTTACCGGCGCGGAATACTTCGAGGCAGCGGTCGCAGTTGAAGACATCGCGGCCGTCGTGGCGCGCGCGAAAAAGTAACCTGCGGCAGACCGATGGCGCTTTGACTCGTAATGAGCAAAACAAATCTCACGCCCGTTCTGCCGAACATCGGAAATTTTTACGACACATCGAGCAGCGCGCCGCCACTGGGTTTTCTTTTGAGCTGAGTCTTGCGGCTGACGACGGCGAAGATTTCCGTCGGCTTCTCTTTCCCTTTGACGGCGACTTCGCCTAACGAGCGAATTTCAAAATTATCGCCTGCGGCAGCGAGGGTCGCGGCGCTCACGATGATGCGCGCATCGTACTCCGGATTCTTCGTTAGACCTTCCAGACGAGACGCGAGATTAACACCGTCACCGATGACGGTGTAATTCAGGCGTGTCTGCGAACCCATGTTCCCGGCGACGACCACCGCGGTATTAATGCCGATGCCAATGCGCAAGGTCGACCGTCCTTCGCGTTGTCCCAGCTGATTCAATTCGTCGATCGCATCGCACATCTCAAGCGCGGCTGACATGGCCGACTCTCCTTGCAGCGGCAAATTGATCGGCGCGCCAAAAAGCGCCATGAGCGCGTCACCCACATATTTATCCACCACGCCGCCGTGCCGTTCGATGATCGCGCTCATCTTCGTGAAATAAAGATTGAGCAGGTCGAGCACTTTGGTCGGCGCGAGACGCTCGGAGATTCCGGTGAAATTACGAATGTCGGAAAAGAGAATCGTAACGTTTCTTTCTTCGCCACCGAGGATCAATTCCTTACCCATGAGCTCGGCGGCGATCGCGGGTGAAACGACTTTGCCGAGCAGTGAACGCACGCGGTCCCGCTCGGCGAGTCCGTGCGACATCTCGTTGAACGCGGTCGCCAGTGTTCCGATTTCATCGAGCTGTTTCGTCTGCACGCGATGTGCGTAGTCGCCTTCGGCAATCTTCCGCGCGCCCTCGGCCAGATCGCGCACCGGTTGCGAGACACTTCGCGAAACCCAGAGACTGAGCGTGATAGAAATAATTAAGCCGGCGAGCGCGAGGAGAAGCAGCGTTTTTTCCAATCGAAGATAAGGCCCCAGTTGTTTGCCTAACGAACGCTGCAGAAGCACGACTGCATCGGTACCGCTTTCTGTCGGCAGCTTGAGCAAGAAGCTCACGTAAGGTTCGTCACCGATTTTCAGGTCAATTCTTTTCCCGAGCGGCGGTTTCTGACTTCTGATCGCAGGCAGCAAATTCTCGCGTCGCTCTTCGTCGCTGAAAGTCGAAGCCAGGACGCGCTCGCCGTTCACATCCGCGAGGAAAGAAATTTCCAGGTCGGTGTAGCTTTGGATTTCACGGGCGAATTCGTCGGTGATGCGAAACCCCACCGTGATCCATGCTTTCGGATCCGGCGCGCGCAACGCGGTCGCGACCATGGCGAACAGTTGGTCGTGGCGAAAAATGAAACACTGCGATTGCAATGACGCGCTGTTCTCAGCTCGCTCAATCAGCGCAGGAAATGGATAGAGCGCGCCTTTCAGACCGGAATCTTTCGTGTCGAGCAAAAGGTTCTTATCGAGCGAGACGAGTTGCACCACGTCAGCGCCGATCCGTTGTTCGAGATTTCCCAGAGCGGAAAGCGTGGTCCGTCGGTCATCTTCGTTGACCGCTTTCTTGAACCCGAAATCGTCCGCCAAAATCCCGGCCGCTTCCGCCATCTGCCGATCGCGCTGTTGAATCAACCGCTCGAAAATACGCGCACCGGTTTCGAGGTTGGCGCCGATTTGCGCGAGCGCGTTCTGCCGATTCGCGCTTTGCACCGCAAAATAAGCGCCGCACTGCAGGAGCGTGAACAGACTAACGAGAAAGAAAAGGAGTCGGCTGCGGAAACTGCGAAAGCGAAATCTCAGCGGTAGTCCTCCGGATTAAGCGAAGGACCTTTCTTGCTTCGCCAGTCGGGCTTCAGATCCAAATTCAACGTCATCTCCTTGTCCGCGCTCAGATCGATCGTTTGCGCGGAATTTTCCGGCGAGCCTTTCATGCGTGGTTGCCAAACCTCCACTCGATAAGAACCTGGAGGCAAATTTTTCAAGCGCGCATGCCCATCGTCTTGTGTGACCTGGAAATGTGGTGTGGCCAGGACAACGACGTAAGCAAGCATCCAATCATGGATGTTGCACCCGAGCGTGACGATTCCTTCTTTATCGAAAACGATCGGCTTCGCCGGAACGCCGGCATAAAGTGGCAGCTCAAATTTTTTGGCGGGCGAGAAAGAATAAACATGATGCCGAATGTTGTCGTGATTCGGAAATGTCACCGCGGTCCCGACCTGCACAGCACTGACGTAAGGGACGAATTGCTGATTCATTTGATCAATCACCCCAGTGCGCTTCGCCATCGACTTTCCGCCGCTCGTCGATGTGGCGTAGACAACTGCGTCAGCGACAGGCGCGCCTTTGGTGTCGGTGATTGCGACGTTTAACGTTCCACCACGGACTGCCGCAAGAGTCCCCAGCGTAAAGATAGAGACTGCAATTTTTCTCTTCATTTCAAAACGAGACCGCGAGCGCTAGCTCAGCGACGTGATTGATGTAATGAAGCGGATCATGCGTGGTATATCGATACTCGTAACTCGCTTGCAACGCGACGGAGTTAGTCAGCGCCTGATTGATCGCGATTGAACCAGCGTGGGTCGAAGCTTCGAACCGGTACGCAACGTAAGGCTCGCCGAAAGTGCGAATCGGCTCATCGAGATCTGCTGCGATTTTGATGATGTCGGGACGCGGCGGAGTCGCGGCGGAGTCGCGGCGGAAGTGACATCGCCATGTCGATAGGTGTAACCGATGACCAACCGCGTGGACGCGGTGAGATCGATTTTTCCGTGAAACGCGACCGTGTGTCCATCGTGTTGAAAAACGACATCGCGCGCATCGAAGTGTTCGTATTCATAGGCCGCTTCCAGGCGAACGCGCTCGGTCAGACTGACGCCTCCGCGCAGGCCGGGCCGCACATCCCAACCGCTGCGTCGCGCTTCGTTGAAATCGACGTAATCGAGTTTGCTCTCGAGACGAATCCACGGAGCATCTTTTCCCAGGCCGAAGCGATAACGCAAATTAGTCGAGAGACCGGGGCGAGTATTTGTTAGACCGACGTAAGTCCGCCACACTTCGCTGTCCATTTCTGCGAAAATGCTCAGCCGCAGATCGTCGTTGAGTTGAAACCCTTGTCCGGCAGAGAGCAC
>JALZAX010000189.1 GCA_030948055.1 Verrucomicrobiota bacterium
CAACCCGATGCCAAAGAAAGCGAAGGAGTGCTTATTTTCGACACCGAATCCGGCGATGACACCAAACCAGAGCCAGAGCTTCGGCGAATCGCCATTGAGAATGCGAATGAGCAGATAAGCGCAGCCCATCCAGAAAAGCGGCTCGAAAACATTCATCGAGTAGAAGTTTCCAATGCCGAGATAAACCAGGGCGCTGAGCGACGCGGTGCAGGCAAGGATCATCGACCATGCGCGACCTCCGAGCTCGCGTGCGATTAGCCCGGTCAATGCGACTGTTAGCCCGCCCGCAACCGCGGGAAATAATCGGAGCGCCAAAAGCGATTGGCCAAAAAGCGCGAGCTCGATCCGCAAGACGAGCGCGCTGAGCGGCGCCATATCGACATAGCCCCAATCCAGGTGGCGGGCGCACGCTATATAATAGAGTTCGTCGCGAAAATAGCCGTAGCGGCCGTTGGTCAGTAGATGAAGGAGCAGCGTGACTGCACCGAAAGCGACTAGGATTAAGCCGAATTTTCTCTCCTCTGCGTCAGTCCTCATGAGCGCAAGACTAAGAAGGGAAATCGGAAATGTCTCAATCCTTTGAACGGTTTACATATTTCCCAAATAAACGGTTGCCGGGCCCGGCACTTGCATCGATATGGGGCACTCCTCATGCGAAAAGTTGCTCCGATACTCTCCATTTGCCTCTGTTTGCTGGCTGGTTCAGTCCATGCAGCTCAGCTTGCTTTCGACCCGATTCGTCCGAGTGGCGAGAAGTCGTTCGCCTTCAAAGATGCAAGTGGCAAGAGCGTGTCTGTGCCCCTGGCGGATGCCTCGGCGCAACGCAAAATCGTCGGCCCGCTTGCCAAGGTCGATCCGCGTTTGAATCCCGCGATGGCTCGCGCCGCGACCATTGCACAGGACCGGGCGCACGCGCATTCGAAATCACGCTGCTGGCATTACGTGAAAGAAGCGTTACTCGCGGCCGGTGCGGTCAATTCCTATCCGAAGACGGCTCTGGCCAAGCAGGCAGGCGATGAGCTTGTGAACAACTACGGTTTCAAGAAGCTGTCCATGCGTGATCCCTACGCCGCGCCCGTGGGCGCGGTTCTGGTTTACGGGGGAAAAGGTGCAGGTCATGTGGAGATTCGCAATAAGACTGGATTCGCCAGCGACTTCCGCACAACGACCCCGTCGAAGCGCAAATTGATCGGCGTTTTCGCGAAAGCGTAACTCGGTCGCGTCGAGAGATTACTCGAAGAAAAACGAGGAGTTTTCCCTCGTCAGCTCAAGGCAAAAAATCCTTGCCGCTGTGGGAATTATAAGTGATAACCATTTTCCGTGCGACAGGTTTGGCTCCTCTTTTTGGTGTGCGGTTTTTTCTCCGTCACCGATCTCTCCGCCGAAGAAGCGCGCCGTGCGGAACTCGTTATTCCGCCAAAGAAGCCCGCGGCCGACGAACCGCAGCGTGCCTTGCCTGTAACGCCGGCTGACAAAAAAGAAACAGCCGCTGCTCCTAAAAAAGAGAAGCCCTCGGTTGAAATTGATTTGGGCTCGAAGAAGGAGCCCGGCCCAGTCGCGAAGAAGGAATTAAGCGCGCCCGAAAAGAAAGAGAACGGTTCTGTTGCAAAGAAAGACCTGGCTCAAGTCGAAAAGAAGCCAATCAGCGCGGTTGATAAAAAAGAGGTCAGCGCACCGGCCAAGAAAGAAGTAATCGCGACCGCGAAAAAGGAAGTTAGCACTCCCGAAAAGAAAGAGAGCAGTCCTGTTGCCAAGAAAGATCTGGCTCAAGTCGAAAAGAAACCGATCAGCGCGGCTGATAAAAAGGAAGTCACTGCGCCGGCCAGGAAAGAAGCAAACGCGGCCGTGAAAAAGGAAGTTAGTGCGGGCGACAAAAAAGAGATTACTCCGGTGGCGAAGAAAGAAGTGAGCGCGACCGAAAAGAAAGAGAACATTTCAGTAGCCAAGAAAGACCTGGCTCAAGTCGAGAAGAAGCCAATCACGGCGGTTGATAAAAAAGAAATCACTGCCCTGGCGAAGAAAGAAGTGATCGCGGCCGTGAAAAAGGATGTTAATGCGGCGGACAAAAAAGAAATCCTTCCTGTTGTGAAGAAGGAAGTAGCTCAGATCGAGAAGAAGGAAGTTGCTGCGACGAAAGTAATCGCTGCGGCTGATAAGAAGGACAGCAGCTCAACGGCGAAAAAAGAATTCACTTTCCAGGATGAAAAGGGGAAAACTGTCTCTGCGGAAGTGGTCGATCAATATCAGAACAAGCGCATTGTTTATCCGCTGGCCAAGGTCGATCACCGAGTAAATGCCAAGTTGATCCACGCAGCTTCGATCGCGCAAGATCGCGCGCGCGCACATTCGAAATCCGCCTGCTGGCATTACGTAAAGAACGCGCTCCTCGCCTCGGGAATTATCTCGACCTATCCGAAGTCGGTTTACGCGAAGCAGGCCGGTGAAGAATTAGTGCGTGACTACGGCTTCAAGAAATTGCCCATCCACGATCCGTATAAAGCTCCGATCGGCTCTGTTCTGGTTTACGGTGCGCGCCGCGCAGCCGGCCACGTGGAATTACGGACGAAGACAGGATTCGTCAGCGATTTCCAAAATAAGAAGCCCTCCAAGCGGCCGCTCATCGGCGTTTACGCCAAAGCTTAGCACTCGTTAGGCCCTAACGAGTGGTCGCTACTCGACCGTAACGCTTTTCGCCAGGTTGCGCGGCTTATCGACGTCGCGACCCAGCTCTACTGCCAGATGATAGGCGAGTAACTGCAGTGGAATAACGCTCAAGATGGGCGTGACGAATTCCGGGGCGGTCGGAATCGTGATGATGTCATCAGCGAGGTTAGCCAATCTATCGCCGCCGTCGCCGCTGGTCAGCGCGATTACTGGACCACGCCGGGCTTTCACTTGCTCGATATTGTTGACGTTCTTTGAAAAAACCGCGTCTTGCGGAACGATGAAGACAGACGGCAAGGTCGGGCCAACCAGCGCGATGATGCCGTGTTTCAATTCCGCACTCGGATGCCCTTCCGCGAAGAGATAAGTAATCTCTTTTACTTTCAAGGCCGCTTCCAACGCCACAGGAAAGTTGAATTGTCGGCCGAAGAAAAGCATGCCCGGCGATGCCGCGTATTTTTTCGCGATCGCCTTGATCTGATCGCTCAGCTTCAAGGTTTCCTCGATTTGAGCGGGCAGTTTTTCCAGCGCGGTGATAATGCTCGCGCCTTCCGAGCTGGACAGGTGCCGCATTCGCCCAAGCAACAGTCCGATCAACAGGAGAATACTCACCTGCGAGGTGAACGACTTGGTTGCGGCCACGCCAATCTCCGGCCCCGCATGCATATAAACGCCGCCATCGCTTTCGCGGGCGATTGTGCTCGCGACATTGTTGCAGATGCCGAGCGTGCGATAACCTTTGCGACGGCTTTCGCGCAAGGCGCCGAGCGTATCGGCTGTTTCCCCACTTTGGCTGATGGCAAAAACCAGTGTGTCGCCGGTCATCGGCGTGTTGCGATGACGAAACTCACTGGCGAATTCCACTTCCGTCGGCAGGCCAGCGAGCTTTTCCAAAATATATTCGCCGACCATCGCGGCATGAAGCGCGGTACCGCAACCAGTCAGGACAATGCGACCCACCGCGCGCAACTCCGCCGCCGTCATTTCCAACCCGCCGAGTTTTGCGGTCGATTCTTCTGAGCTTAACCGCCCTCGCATCGCGTCATGCACAGAGCCCGGCTGCTCAAAGATTTCTTTGAGCATGTAATGCGGGTAGTCGCCCTTCTTGATGTCCTCATCGCTGAATTCGACTTTGCTCAGCGTATAGTCACCCGCGCCGTCTCCCGCGACGGAACTAATTTCGAACTTATCCGCCTCGACCGCGACGATGTCGAAGTCATTCAGGTAAACCGCATCACGCGTGTGCGCGACGACCGCGCTCACATCGCTTGCGAGAAAATTTTCATCCTTGCCTACGCCGAGGACGAGCGGGGATCCGCGCCGCGCACCGACGATGAAATCAGGAATGTCGCGATGAATGAGCGCGATGCCGTAAGTCCCGATGACCTGCTTTAAAGCGGTGCGAAGTGCATTGACCAGCCGCGCTTTCGAGTCTTTCCCGTCGCCTTTTTCGTAGATGCTGCCAATCAAATGCGCCAACACTTCGGTGTCGGTTTCGGAAATAAAAGTATGACCGCCTTCGCGGATCAGCTCTTCTTTGATCGTGCCGTAGTTTTCTATCACTCCGTTATGCACGAGCGCCAACTTCCCGCTTCGATCGAAATGCGGATGGGCGTTCTCGTCGGTCACCTCGCCGTGCGTGGCCCAGCGAGTGTGGCTGATTCCGTAATTTCCCGCCGGCGGTTTTTCCGTCATCAACTTCGCCAGATCGGCGATGCGCCCTGCGCATTTGCGTGTCTCTACTCCGACGCCGTTAACAATAGCGACGCCGGCGGAGTCGTAGCCGCGATATTCCAGACGGCGTAAACCATCCAAGAGAATGGGACCTGCCTGCGATCGACCGACGTATCCAACAATGCCGCACATAAATTCGAGAGCGGAGGATAGCATTTCCCGTCGCCGCTTACTACTCTCCTGTCATGCGCGAAATGAGGTGGCAAGCGGGCGTGCCATTTGCGATTGATAGTTGAGATGCAAGCTCCTGCGCTTCCGCCCGGCACCACTCAGCAAACGCTGGCGATTATTATGGGCGGCGGCGCGGGGACGCGCTTGTTTCCTCTGACGAAAGATCGCGCTAAGCCTGCTGTGCCGCTCGGAGGAAAATATCGGCTGGTCGATATTCCGATCAGTAACTGCCTCAACTCCGGTCTGCGCTCGATCTACATCCTGACGCAGTTCAACAGCATGTCGCTGCATCGCCACATTCAGGCGGCCTACAAGTTCGACAATTTTTCGCGCAGCTTCGTCGATATTTTGGCAGCGCAGCAAACCCCGGAAAGCTCCGGTTGGTATCAAGGCACGGCCGATGCCGTGCGTCAGAACATGCGCTACTTCCTCGAGCGCCCGTTCGATTACTACATCATCCTCAGCGGCGATCAGCTTTACCGGATGGATTTTCGCATGCTCCTCCATCAACACATTCGAACGGGTGCGGAGATCACTCTCGCGATGACGCCGGTGCCGCGGGCGAACGCTTCGGATTTCGGCATCATGCAAAGCGACGACCAGCGGCGCGTGACGCGTTTCGTCGAGAAACCGAAAGATCCGGCGATTCTCGACGAACTAAAATTAGGACCGGAACTGCTCGCTTCGATCGGGGCCGCGCCGGACGCAGAACTTTTCCAGGCATCGATGGGCATCTACGTCTTCAATCGCGATGTTTTGGTGGAGTGTCTCGCGAACGACATGGTCGATTTCGGCAAGCACATTATTCCCGACGCCATTTCGACACGACATGTGGGCGGATTTATTTTCGACGGCTACTGGGAAGATATCGGAACGATCCGCGCATTTTACGAAGCGAATCTCGATCTGACCGAGCTGCTTCCGAAATTCAGTTTCTTCGACGCTGCTGCGCCGATGTATACGCATCCGCGTTTTCTTCCGG
>JALZAX010000190.1 GCA_030948055.1 Verrucomicrobiota bacterium
CGTGACCACGGCGGTCACCGAGCAGCTCATCCAAACCGAAAAAGATTTACGCAACGGCGAAGATGAGATGCTGGAATTTCAGAAGCAGAACAACATCGGCTTCATTCAGGAAGAAGGAAACAGCGCCGCCGCTTATCTCGTTAGGCTGAATCAGCAATACGCCGCGCTCAAAACCGAGTACGCGCTCCTGGAAAAACTCGACCTCGACCAGAATCTCGATCGCAGCGCGAATGCGAAACCCGATAACAGCGCCAACTCCACGCAGGACGATGGAGCACAAGCTGGCACGGTCATGCCATTTTCCGATGTCGGACCGGAAAGCGATTACCTCAAAGCCAAGCAAGCGGTCCAGCTATTGAAAGCCGAAAAAGAGACGCTTTCGCGCGATCTACGTCCCAAGCATCCCAAGATCGTCAAACTGAACGACGAAATTTCGAAGCAGGAAAAACTCATCACTGTCTTCCGCGCCGATGCCGTGGAAAAACTGGCCACCCGCCGCGTCTCCATCGGCAAGCAGATGGAAAATTTGCAGGTCAACATCAAGGAATGGGAAACCAAGGCGCTCGATCTCAGCCAGCGCCTCGTCCAATTCAACAGCCTCAAAGGCAAAGTCGATCGCGCCAAAGTTCTTTACGATCGCCTAACGAATAATCTGAAAGAAGTCGGCGTTTCCCAGGCGGTCGATACGAGCGACCAGGTTTCGATCATGGAAATGGCCAGCTCGCCGGTTTCGGTGCGGCCCGGTTTGCTCAAGAGCCTGCTCATCGGACTCGGTTGCGGCGCGCTCGCCGGCATCGCCATTCTGCTGCTCCTCGATCGGATCGACGATCGCATGGCTTCGTTCGGCGAATTCCAGCATCACTTTACCGAAAATGTTCTTGGTCAGATCCCGCGCGAAAAAACCAAAGGCAAAGTCACGCTCCTCCAGCCGGACGATGCGCGCCACGTCTTCGCCGAATCCTATCGCAACATTCGATCGTCCATTTTCTTCATGCCGTATGAAGGTCCGCGCCCGAAGACACTGCTCATCACCAGCGCCGTGCCTAACGAGGGTAAGTCCACCATCTCGGCTAACCTCGCGATTACTTTTGCCTTATCGGGCGCGAAGACCCTCTTGATCGATGGCGATCTTCGCCGCGGCGCGCAACGCGAAGCTTTTGATATTTCCTCGCGCATAGGTTTCGCCGAGGTCCTGAAAGGCGAAGTGAACTGGCAGGAAGTTGTGGTGCCCACTTCCTATCCGAGCCTGTTCGTTTTGCCGCGCGGCAAAACGTTATCGCAACCAAGCGAACATCTTCTGCGCGATTCGACCGATCGTTTCCTCCAGGAAATCTATCACCTCTACGATTACATCATCATCGACAGCTCGCCGGTTCTTGCCGCCGATGACACGACCAGTCTCGCGCCGAAAATCGACGCTACGTTATTTGTCGTTAGACTCTCCTACACCTCGGCGCGCCTAACGAAAAAGGCGATGGAGCTCCTTTACAACCGCCAGGTGAATGTGCCCGGCGTGATTCTGAACTACGTCGATACTTCCCTGCCGGAATATTATTACTACCAGTATTCCGAGTACTACAACACGCCGCCGGCCCACGAAGAAGAACGTCACGGTCTGCCCGCGCCTCTGCACAATCGCGCGCAATCGTAGCGCTTGTCGCGGCGGTCGATAACCGCCGAAATCGCGCCACGATGAGCTTCTTCGGCCCGACCACCTCGCCGCTCCTGAGCGAAGCTTCGGCGCCGGTCGTCCGCCGTGCCATGCAACGCGCCCGAGTAGTCGGGAGTTTCGCATTCGCGCAGGCCACCGTGCAGGTCATCGGATTTCTCAGCGGCATACTACTCGTTAGGCATCTCGAGCAACGCGAATACGCCTACTTCACCATTGCCAATACCATGCAGGGCACGATCAATGTCCTGGCCGACATCGGCATTAGCATTGGTTTGGTTTCAATCGGTGGCCGCGTTTGGCAGGACCGCCATCGCTTCGGCCAATTGATTGTCACCGCGCTGCATCTTCGTCGCCGCATGGGCGCGCTGGCCATCGCGATTGTGACGCCGCTCCTTTATTTCATGCTGGTTAAGAATGGCGCGTCGGTGGCCTACACCGTCATTCTCATCGCTGTCGTTCTTTTCGGTTTAGTCATCCAGTTGTCGGTCGGCGTTCTCAGCGTCGTGCCGCGTCTGCATTCCGATATCGGCCGAATTCAGACCATCGATCTGACCGGCGCGATCGCGCGCCTCTGCGTTCTGCTCGCCTTGATGTTCGTTTTTCTGAACGCGGGAATTGGCGTAGCCGTCGGTGCCGCCGCGGTGCTCCTCCAATATTTTCTTCTTCGAATTTACGTCGCGCGCGTCGTCGACTTGCACGCAAACGAAAACGCGGAAGACCGCGCCGCCATGCAAGGCTTCATCCGCACGCAGGCGGCGAACGCAATCTTCTTTTGTCTCCAGGGACAGATCACGGTTTTTCTGATCAGTTTTTTTGGTCACCAAGCCAATTCTGTAGCCGAAGTCGGTGCGCTCGGCCGCTTGGCCATGATCTTCGCTGTCCTGAGTAATTTGCTGACAAATGTTTTCGCGCCAGCATTCGCGCGTTGCCAAAGTCCCCGACGTCTGCGTTGGCAATATGCCGGCATCGTTGGCGCAGTTGCGAGTTTTTGTCTTGTTGTGCTGGGCGCAGCGGCAAAATTTCCCCACGCGTTTTTGTACGTCCTTGGCAGCAAGTATTCGCATCTCGAGCACGAGCTTGTCCTCATGGTGGCGGGGGCGGTTGCGAGCGTGCTCACCGGAACTTTCTGGGCGCTGAATTCTTCCAAAGCGTGGGTGGCCGGTTCGTGGCTTTACATTCCGCTCACGCTCGCCACGCAAGTCGCACTTATTCCCTTCACCGATTTCACCACTGTGCGCGGCGTGCTGATCTTCAATCTCATTTCCGCCTTGCCGAACTTGCTCCTCAACTTCGTTCTTAGCTTTCGCGGATTTCGTTCCGTGCAACGGGCAGCCACGGCGTGAAGATTCCGAACTTCAGTTATCATCTCGCGCGCGCGAAAGGCGGAGCAATTCGGAAAGCCTACGCCGCGATGCTCGCGTCCGGCTTTCGTTTCTCCCCGCAAAAACGAATCCGCGATCTGCCGTTCGAAGTTTATTCCTATTCCGGCGAAAGCGCATTGCCCGAGCAAGTGGTGTCAATTCGTTCGCTCCTGCAGCATGCCGGACACCCGCCTAAGTTCACCGTCGTTTCGGATGGCACCTACTCCGGGAAGAGCATCGCGCTGCTGCATTCGCTCGATCCCGTCGTTACGGTTTCACCTTTCAAGCAATGGATTCCGCCCGCAGTCCCGGGCGAATTGCATTCCTATCTGATCGGCCATCCCACTGGGCGACAGCTTGCGCTCGTCATGTCTTTGCCGCGACAAGGCCCGGCGCTTTATCTCGATTCCGATGTTCTTTTTTTTAGCGCCGCTGCGGCTTTGGCCACGATTGGTGCAGACGACGCGCCCGCCTTGTATCTCGCCGATTGCAAACTTTCCTGTGACGAGCGGCTCTTTCGCGAACCCGCCGAGAGAAGTAATCCGGTGAATACTGGCGTGCTGTTTCTCTCGCAAAAATTGGATTGGTCGTTCGCTGTAGAACGCTATCTCCAGCTTTACGGCGTGCCCAACTTCTTCACCAATCAGACCATGACGCACCTGACCATGCACGCGAACGGTGCGCGTCCTTTCGATCCGAAAAAGTTCGTCCTCCAGCTCGACGACCAGTTCGTTTATCGCGATCGCTACGCGGGCTCGGAGATTGTTTTGCGTCATTACGTCAATCCGGTGCGACACAAATTTTGGACCAGCCTGTGGCGCTGAAATTTTCTCGATGGAGCTGACCGAAAAGCCGCTGCGCATTCTCGTCATCGTGAATCTCCCCTGGGATTCACGCCTCGGCGCCGCGCGCGTCTGGATGGAACTGGCCGAGCAATGGCGTGCGCTGGGACATACGGTGGAAAAATTCACGCTCTCCGACGCTTTCCCCGGCGTGCGCGCGACTCGTGTGACCTTTGCGCTGCGGCAGCTCATGTTCATCGGCAAGGCGAAAGCATTCGTTAGGCAAAATGCGCAACGATTCGATGTCATCGATGCACTGATCGGTGCGCTGCCTCTTTCCAAAGAAGAACTCGATTTCTCCGGCGTGATCGTGGCGCGCTCCGTTGGTTTCTATGGGCTTTACGACCGATTCGATCAAAGTGTCGCGCAGCGCTGGCCGCAGGCGGCGCGTGGGAAGTTGGCCGGCCGTTTTCTCTACCGCTACACCCGGCGCAGATTCTTGCGGGCTTCCGAGCGCGCGGTGCGCAGCGCTGATCTCATTAATGTGCCGAATGAAGAAGAAGGGAATTTTTTGCGCAAAGAGTTGGGGCTGGAGAATGTCATCGTTCAGCCGTACGGCCTAACGAGTGATCGTCGACAGGCCCTGGCGGCCACCGCCGCAGATGGGGAGACCCGCCTCGCGCAGCGCCGTGTTTGTTTCATCGGTATGTGGGGCGCACGCAAAGGTTCCTACGATTGGCCGCACATCATCAGGCGCATTCGACAAGATTTGCCCGAAACGCGCTTTCGTTTTCTCGGCACCATGCTCGATGCCGCGCGCATCAAAGCGGAACTCGGCGAAGTGGCGGCGCGCGATGTCGAATTTATCTCCGATTTTGCGCCGGAAAATTTGCCGGCATTGCTGGCAGATTGCACCGTCGGTGGCTTTCCAAGTTACGTCGAAGGCTTTGGCCTCGCGGTCATCGAACAGCTCGCGGCTGGTTTACCCACGGTCGCCTATAACGTCGCGGGTCCGCGCGATATTTTGCAGACCGACTTTGCCGATCAACTAGTAGCCAGCGGAGACATCGAAGCTTTTTCGAAAGCGATTGTTCGTCTGCTGCGTTTGCCTCCGGCCGCTTATGACGAGCTGTCGAAGCGGAGCCGCCAAAGCGTCGAGAGATTTTGTTGGTCGCAAATCGCGCGTGAAACCATCGACGAATATCAAAAACTTCTGGATCACTCCACGCGTCCGCTGGTTTTTGTGCAGCCTTTCAGCCTCGGCTGGGCCGGCGGTGGAGCGCGTATCTTGCGGGCCCTCACCGCGCGCGCTCCATTTGCCTGGCGCAGTGTTTGTACGTCGCCGAGCAAACCAAAATCCTGGAGCGACGAGATCCATCTGCGCAGTCGTCCTTCATGGGGCAAGATCGAACACAGCCGAATGGCGGCGCTGCCGAAAGCAACCATGCGTTTTTTCGAGAAAAATTTTCGCCGCCGGCTCCGTCGTCGTTGTCAGCAGTTGAAGGCTCGCGCCATTCACGCCGTGCCGCATTCCGGGACGGATTTTGCTACTGCGCAACAGGTCGCGCGCGATCTCTCGCTCCCATTTTTCCTCAGTCTCCATGATGATCTCGCCTACACTTCCGGCTCGATTTCGAAGAGGCGCGAGTCGGCCATGCAATCTGCCTGGCGTGAAGCCGCGGCCTGCTTCGTCATTTCCAATGCGCTTGGTCAGGAATATTGC
>JALZAX010000001.1 GCA_030948055.1 Verrucomicrobiota bacterium
CGTGTGATGGCGCCTTCTATCGCAACGTTCCGGTTTGCGTGGTGGGTGGCGGGGATTCCGCGGCGGAGGAAGCGCTCTTCCTCACGCGTTTCGCCTCGAAGGTTTACCTGATTCATCGGCGCGATAAGCTGCGCGCCTCCCAGATCATGGCTGACCGGGTTTTGAAGTGCGAATTCATCGAGCCGATTTGGAACACGGTGATCACGCAATACATTCCCGACGAGAAAGGCGAAATGTCGGCGGTGAAACTGCGCGATGTGAACACGCACGAAGAGCGATTGCTGGATGTGGCGTGTGTCTTCGTTGCCATCGGCCACGATCCGAACACGAAAGCATTCAAAGGAAAACTCGAGACGGATCCGGATGGTTATCTACTCGTTAGGCACCTGGCCGAAAGCAAACATCCCGGCGTCTTCATCGCCGGCGACGTGGCCGATCGCGTTTATCGGCAAGCCATCACCGCCGCCGGATCAGGGTGCGCCGCGGCCATCGAGGCCGAGCGCTATCTGAGCCACCTGAATTCCTGAAAATCTGCGACCTCACGCAGTTCTACTCGCCGCTCAGCGGGGGAGTGAAACGCTATGTGCACGAGAAGATCGCTTACATCGAAGAATTCCAGCCGCAGGACGAACATCTCTTCATCGTCCCCGGAGCGAAGAATGAGGTCGTTAGCAGCGGAAGATCGCGCACCTACATCATTGCCTCGCCGCTGATTTCGCGCAGGACACAATATCGCGCGCTGTTAAATCTGCGCGCTCTCGGGGAGATCATTGAACGGGAGCGGCCGGACGTAATCGAATCCGGCGATCCATATCAGGTTGGTTGGAAAGCGCTACGCGTCGGGCAGGCTCAAGGGATTCCGGTTGTTGCATTTTATCATTCGCACTTCGCCGAAGCTTATTTGCGCGGACCGATCCAGCACTCGTTAGGCAAAGCGGCTGCAGAATGGTTCATGCAGCAGGCGCGCGCCTATGTGCGAAACTTTTACAACCGCTTCGCCCTAACGCTCGTTCCTTCCGCCGGGTTGGCCGCGGAATTAGCGCGGTGGGGAGTCAGGAATACCTATCAAGTTGCGCTGGGTGTGAACTGCAATGTCTTTCGCCCGGGGGAAGACCGTGTTGCAACGCGGGCAAAGCTGGGAGTTAGCGAAGATTCTGTTCTCCTGCTTTACGTCGGCCGTTTGGCGCCGGAAAAAAACACCCAGACTCTCTTTCACGCTTTTCCCTCACTCGTTAGGCAAAACGCCAAGAAATTTCATTTGTTGGTGATCGGCGACGGCCAACAAAGCGACCGTCTGAAACGGCTCGCCGCCGAAACGAACAGCGTCACCTGGATTCACTATTGCGCCGATTCGGAAGAACTCGCGCGCTACTACCGCGCCGCAGATTTGTTCGTTCATCCAGGCGTGGAAGAAACATTCGGTCTTGTCGCGCTGGAAAGCCAGGCTTGCGCAACTCCGGTCGTTGGCATTCATGGCACTTATATGGATGAAGTGATTATGCATGATCAGAGTGCATGGGCGGCTGCAAACACGCCGGCGTCGTTGGCGGAGGCGATCGAGGGAATGGCGGCCTTCGACCTGCGCGCTCTCGGTCAGATCGCTGCGGCTAATGTGGAGGAGAAATTCGCCTGGCCCCGAGTCCTCGCGGGGCTGTTTTCGGTTTACCGCGAAGTCATTGCAAGCTACAGGAGGGCGTGTTGAAAACCGAGGATGGCTTCACTATTCGTTCCTACGAAGAGCGCGACCGCGAGGCCGTTCGGCAGCTTTGTTGCCAGACCGGTTTTCTCGGTGCTGCGATCGATCCGGTGTATCAGGACCGTGAGCTTTTCGCCGATTTCCTCACGACCTATTACACCGACCACGAGCCTCAGTCCTCCTTCGTTCTCGAGGTCGATGGCGAGCTGCGCGGCTACCTGCTCGGCTGCCGTAAATCGCTCCGCAATCAGCTTTATTCCTTCTACCAAAACGTCTGTTTATTTTTGCGCGCGTTGCTGCGTTATCCGCGCTACAACGAGCGCTCGCGCCGATTCATCCTCTGGATTTTAATGAACGGATGGCGTGAGGTGCCGGCGGCGCCGCGCCGCACCCCGCATTTTCACATTAACCTTTTGCCTGACGCTCGTCGCATCGCGACCACACGCGCCTTACTCAGCGCCTATTTCAGTTACCTCTACGGTTGCGGCGAGCGACGCGTCTATGGTCAGGTCGTTACCTTCGAAAGCCGGCGCGGCGAAAGAATGTTCGAACGTTACGGTTTCCGCGTCATGAATCGCGCGAAAATCACGAAATACAACGCCTACACGCCGCAGTCAGTTTACCTTTCGACGGTGATTAAGAATCTCGAGACTGCGGAGCCATTGACAGTTTCGAATCGTTGACCGCCTCGGTCTAACGAGTTGTTTCGCGGTAGTTACAGCATTAAACTGCGCCTCTTCCTGCCGGCTTAGCTCAGTGGTAGAGCAGCTGATTTGTAATCAGCAGGTCATCGGTTCGAGCCCGATAGCCGGCTTTTGCAGTCATTAGCTATCGTTGTAAATGAGGCATTTACGACGATCCGGGCCGATTCGGCTTTAGCTGTCATTAGCTCCGATAGGCTCTGTTTTGCGCATCGCGTATAAGATCCGTGTATAAGATTTGCGGTTCAGAATCGAGTCGTCTCCAACTTCTCCATGAATTCGTGAATGCGATTTCCTGGAGTGCGCGCGGGGAAGAGTTCTTGTACCTGCACCTTCAGAACTTCCGCGAGATAGAGCAGCGTCTTGTCGTCGACGTACGACAGCCGCGCTTCAATTTTTGAAACACCGCTACGACTCGTGTCGAATCCGGCGAGCTGAAGTTTCGTCGCAAGATCTGATTGCGACCAACCGAGCGCATAGCGGCGACGGCGCACCTGCGGACCAATGTTGTTCTTGTAGCGCATGTCGGAGTGGTCCTCGCGTCACAAAGTCTTCGGTTGCGCCGTCTCGAAACTCACGCGCGGCGCGGATGTCGTTTGGCAAAGCTCAAGCAGTTTGTCGGCTTCTAGACTTGGCAGCGCTGTGATGACCTCTTCGCGGAATTCAGGAATCGGTCGGAGATAGTATTTCGATGCGAAAAGCCGATCCAACGATTCGCCTGCAAGGCCGAGCACGTAATCGAAGGTTTCACTCTCGGAGTCGATGTGCGAAACAAGCGCGGGAGCCGGGAAGTTGACGCGTGCGATGCAGCCGTTGTTTCCGGTGACCGACCAACGCGAGCCACCGTTGTCGGTCGGTGTGAATTCGTGTTCGTGACGGCGTGCCTCGCGGACGAGATCGGCTTTGAGCGTCTTTAGGCGCTCGCTGCGAATCGCGATGTCGCGATGGAGGAGAACGGCTTCGTTTACGAGTCTCTTTACTTGAATTTCAGTCATGGCAATGAAAGCAGGGTTGAGGTTTTCTTGCCGCGCTCGCTCCGGCGCACTTGCTCCAGAACTCGCGCGACACGAAGGCTCTACACCCGTTTCTTGCCGGCTTAGTTGGCGGCGGTTCGTTCTTTCTCCGGTGTCCTTAAGGCAGCCGTATTCGTTCTCCACCGCCCTGCGAAAGTTTTTGACAGGTTCGCGCCGTCTCGGCCTCCCCCGTTGCACGCCCGCCTGCGAACGCTTTTTCTGGTCTCCTGCGACGAAGTGGCTATTGGCCGGATATTGTCGAAGCGTTCAGACGAACATATTCTGCTGAAGGAAAAAAGGATATCTATGAAAGCAGCCACGACACGCCACCGTCAACCGGCAGAAACCGAATCATTCACCTCGACCACCGCGATTGCCGCCCTGCTTTTTCTCGCTGCGAAATTCCCTCATCGTCAGTTCAACAGCGCCGAGCTATCCGTCCTCTCCGGCGTTGGACGGACCGCGATGTCGCAAATCAAGAATGCGACGGACACGCCATTTTCATTGGGCAAATGCACCCTGCAGCGCCTCGACTGCTGGCTTGCCAAGCATCCCGGCGTTAAACAAGAATGACTGGCGGGTCGCGTAGCCGAGATCAAGATCATGCCAAGAGGAGTTCGCAAGAGTATCACGCTCCCTGGCTTGCTTGCTCCCGCAGCAAAACAGCGCTACGCGGAGTTCGGACACAGCATCCTCACGCCTTACGCGGTGGAGCTGGTCTGTTACGATCTGCGTTCGCACGCGAAGCACGAGATCACGCTCGAGATCGCCCGCGACACGCAAGCCGCCCAGGATGCAGTCGACCGCGAACTGGTTTCGCGTTATCGCCCGGGACAAAAACGCGAAGGGCTGCTCGTTCAAGTCGTCGAGCGTATTCACCATCTGCAAGACATCGCGGCACGCGGCCGGCACGATCTGCCCGTGCAGCTCAGCGCAATCCCGGAGCGGGTTACGTTCCCATTCGATATCTGGCAACTCGTAGATGTGCGCTGGCAGGAGCTTGGCTATCCGTCGCTTTCCGCCTACCTCACTGGATTAATTCGTTACGACTTGCTCGTAGGCGGACCTCATTCTTCCACGACCGCTGACCCGCGATCGAAACTGCAGCGCAAGCTAACCCGCAAGACGCTAGCGGCTCACCGCAAAGGAAGCCGGCGCAAACTTCTACTGGACCATCTGATCGAAGAAGCGGAGGGGCACCCAGTGCCGCAGGAAGAACTGCAAAAAGTGAAAACGCGGATCGCGAAGGCACTGCGCGACATCTCATTCACGCGCTGAGCAGTCCGACCGTTTCGGAAACGAGCAATAGCTCCTCCAACGCAACCGTTAACCACCTCCTTCTTGCGGAGCGAGCACAGTCAAGGTGGAGCACAGCGAAGCGAGCAATACCTTTACGGCGCGCAGCGAGCGATAAAATCGAATAAGACATGCGGCGAAAATGCCTGGCAGTGCGCGGCGAGCAGCAAGCCTGCTCGCGAACACAGCACGGTTTGCGGTGTGGCTTCTACAGCAAAAACTTGAGTGCTCCACAAACGGGGATTTCACAGCCGGGACTTGCATTGGTTTTTCGGACGGTGATTAGAGGAAGAATTGCTGTGGTTGTATTTGGTGCCACTTCCTCAAGCGGGTTGCCAGACAAGCAGAATTGGTGAAACTCACGTAACGGCTCCCGCGGCCGGAACACGTGACACATCACCTGCTGCGCTCATTCTGGTATATTGCTCGCTCGCGGAAATCATTATCGCACAGGCACAGGCCGGCGATCCTTCCTATAGTTTTGCAACTCTGGCAGGAACGGCGGGAAGCCAGGGTTACGTCGACGCTGAAGGCAGCGCGGCTCGTTTCAACGGTCCGTTCGGAATCGCTGCGGATACTGATGGTAACGTCTATGTATCGGACACGGGAATTCATCTTGTTCGCAAGATCGATCCAACCGGTAACGTCAGCACGTTCGCGATGTTGGGATTTCCCGAAGGTCTAGCAGTAGACCGCGACGGGGTGATTTACGTCGCCGATGACGGGTGTAACAAGATTTACAGAATCACCCGGGACGGTATGATGAGCGTGCTAGCAGGCTCCGGCGTAGCAGGCAGCGCAGACGGCATGGGAACCGCCGCGCAGTTTAATGCTCCGTTAGGTGTGGCGGTTGACGGTGGAGGGAATGTCTATGTCGCCGATGCCAACAATCATACCATCCGCCAGATCAGTCCTGCGGGATATGTAAGCACCCTTGCTGGTCTTGCTGGTTCCACAGGCTTCGGGTTTGTCGACGGGACGGGAAGCGCCGCGCGTTTCGTTTTTACCCAAGCCGTTGCGACAGATAGCGGAGGTAACAACATTTACGTAGTCGACAACGACACAATACGGAGAATTACGCCGGTAGGAGTGGTCACGACTATTGCCGGTTCCCCTGGCGCTTCCGGCAGCAGCGATGGAACTGCCAGCGCCGCGAGGTTTAAAGACCCAGCCGGAGTTGCCGTAGACAATAATGGTGAAGTTTACGTGGCCGACGCTGGCAACTACACCCTTCGAAAAGTTTCTTCCGGCAACGTTGTGACGACGGTGGCCGGTTCGCCCGGAAACATTGGCGCGAACGACGGGGACGGTAACGCGACGCGTTTCAACTATCTCGGGGGTGTGGCGGTAGACATCACGGGCTCGATCTATATTGCCGATCACAATAACTACACGGTTCGTCTCGGTGGAACGTCGGTTATATCCCAAACTCTCAAAGTCTTTGAGCTTCCCAGTGGACTGATGTTAACCGGGCACGCCGCCCCTAGTTCGGCAGTCGTCGTCTCAGCTACTTCCGACTTGCAAACTTCTTTTGAGATGATTGCTACGGTCGAAGCGAATGCCGTAGGCGCCTTTCGATATCAAGACACGAGCAGTGAGACTTATCGAAGCCGCTTCTATAGCGCAACTATACCAAGCCACTAGGTGGTTCGCTTTCAAGGCCTTTAACTTTCCCAGTACCATTCAGTCTGCGGACTGCTCATTGTGGGCTTCCGCGTTTACCTCCGATTTTTCCAGAAGCGCCGAGCACGCGAAAGAAGTCGGCCGAGGACGGATTGAGGTGTAATGCTCCTGATTCCGCTGGCCTTATTGCAAAGGGAGCGATTAAACCAATGCGCCATCCACAAATATTTCATGCGAATTTTGCAGTCGAGATTTCTTAAACCGTGATCAATGAGGACTCGCCACGACTCAAGGTTAAGTCGCGTCGGCGCGCTGATTGACTCCCTATCCGTATGTATTTTCGATAACCAAAAGGGATCTATGAATGGTGGCAGTCCATTTTCGTTTCCTATGAGTTGGTATTCGCGAATTGCAACGATCTCCTTGCCCCGACTTGTCTCTGCATGTTTGAATGATTGCAAAGTTTCGCTAGAAACAACGATAACTGGCCGGCGGTTATCCCTCTCCGCTTTGACTGCTCTCACAATCGCAGGACCAAAAATAGTGTTACTGGAATGATAGAGCTCGCCGGTTTCAATCGCGCCGCGAACGAGGAACCCGTGATAACAGAGATGGTTGACGATTCTCGCCGCTGCTTCGCATAGCCAAATCGCGTCGATATTAGTTGCTGGTGTTGAAATCGAAATTGCGTCCGAACAGTAAATCACTTCGGGCTTTACCACGTAATCAGGTGCAGTTCCAATCTCCGCATCCGGCTTCGACGGATCGATTTCGGTGCTAGCAGTTGCCATCATTTCGTCGAGGTGGGAGAACAAACGCAAACATCTATTAGATTCAAAGAAGCGACCGAGCGTATAGGCGGAAAACCCTAGTAGATCGCAGAACAGAACGTGACGCTTTCGAATTTCGCCTCTTAATCATCGTCACGAGCAGTTGCGAATCGAACTTACGTAAGCTTCGCAGTTTAGAAACAAGCCAAATGCTGCGCGTTCCATTCCTAGTCCTTAGATGCGGCTGCGCAGCAGCGGCATCATCTCCTCGGGAAAAGCCCGCGAAGTCTCCGGGCGCGCGGAGCGGCGCACGCCCGGAGGAAGCCCGGAGTCTTCGCGGTTGGCAGAGCGTTTCGCTAAACGCGCGGGCCTTGGCTCTGCTGCTGACGCGGCGTGACTGTGCGCAGCGTCCGCGCGGCGATGGACATCATCGCTCGCTCTTGCTGTTCAGCGGGCAGGTTCTTCACGAGCTTCCGGTACGCTTCTTTTAGCTCGGGGTTCGCGTCGAGTTGTTTCATCACGCTGGCGCGAACACGATCGCGTCGCTCGATCTTGTTTACGTTTTGCAACACGAGCATTCGCTCCAGGCGTTCGCGTGGAAGACCTTGAATGTAGTTCCATTCCTTCGGATTGGCTTTGATGTAAGCGTCGATCTTCGCGTTGATCTCCACGTTGTCGCGGAGCTTTGGCGAGTCGCCGCTGGCGTCGGCGGATGCGCCGTTGCCATTCGTATTCTTATCGGATCGTTTCAGACTCATAGTTAGTTGTTACGCAGCGGCGGTGGTTTGACGGAGAGCTTGAATGATCTCGCCGCAGAAGAGATCAACAAGCTCGAAGGCGTCCTCGTGCTCGACGGCCAGGCTCATGAGGAACTCGGGGCCGGGCGAAGCGCCGAGCTTCTGCTCGACTTGTTCGCTCGCTTCCAAGTAGCGCGAGACAGTGGTCGGCGGCACGGTGACGATGACAGGTTGGTTATCGGTAGTCGTGGCTTTCATAATAAAGATGCGGAGACGGTCACCATTTGTCTTCGGGTGAGGGCGAAGGTGAAGAGATGGGCGACTTGTCTTTGCGAAGCTGTGAGTGGATGGCGTCCAGGTGTTCTCGCAAAGCGGCTACATCTCGTTTCAATTCAAGGTTCTGTTTCGCGACCTCTTGGGTTTGTCCGACTACTTCACCTAAGGAGTTAAGTTTCTGATTGAGCGTCGCGGTTTGTTCGGTGAAGGCGCGAGTAGCAGCGCGCTGCTTATTTACTTCTGCGACGACAGCGTCATTCACCGAAACGCTCGACATCTGAACAAGCTCTCGTCGCGGAAGCGATGAGCCATTGCTAGGTCGCAGATCCCACCGTGCGCTGCTCTCGATTCGATAGACGGGATGGCCTGCGTGCATAACGAGCGGATCGCGCGCATCCACGTAACGACCTAGTCGATATTCTCTAAGCTCGTCTGCATTTCGTAACCCATCAGAGCTAATCGGTCGCCCCGCCGGCATAGCTCGGGCGATAGTTTTGTTCGGATGAGTCGCGCAAGCAGCGAAGAAGAGAACTGGAAGTAAGAGCACTTGTTTCATGGAACGACAGTTACTGAGGCGTCTGTAGGTGTAGGGTTACGAGGAATAGCGACTAGGTCGGAAGGAATAGGAGCGGACAGGGCTCGTCGCGCAGGCAACGGTGTTGGTGATGCAGCATCTGCCGCGGGCAGTGATGCTGTCAGGGTGCCGCCAATCTTTGCGTCCTCTTCATCGACGGTTTGCGTGATGTAGAGATAGAACTGCTTGCCCGCGGGAACACGGACGTAGAAGCCATCGCGTTCGATCGTTTGCAGAATTTGTTGCGCATAGCGATCGAGGACGGCCTGTGCGCCTTTGAGTGGAGCGTTCTCCAGACTTGGCACCGCGAAGGAGCCGAATGCTGAGATGGTCTTATCGGTGAAGGTCTCAGCCGCTCCGCTTAGCAACGCGGCGATGTAAAGTTTTACCTCAGCGAGATTGTCGGTCTTGAGCAGCTTGCCGCGCAATCCGGCGCTACCATCGGTGATTCCCCAACTACCGGTCTCCGTATCGCGTTCGTGATCGAGCGCTAGTCCAGTAACATTTAGTTCCTGACCATTCTGCCAGACGAGCGTCCAACGTCCGTGGCTAGCGATTCGTTCGCGCGCACGATCGACCTCCGCGGTGCCGTGCACTTCTGTTCCCGCAGGAATGATCAACTGCCCGTGATGGAAAATGTCTTCCGTTACCAGCCCGATGATCGGTGTCTGAATCGACGACGAATCGACCGTGATCACAAGCTCGCACGGGACCAGGCGGCCGAAGGGTGCAAAGTCCGCGCTGAACTTCTTTCCTTCTTTCGTCGGTGCCGCAGCGGTTTCGGCGACAAGGCTGAGCGGTGGAAGTGTTGGGGTGCTATCTGGTTTTGCTGCCGGAGGAGCGGGAGTTGGCACCGCCTTGTCTGTGTCCCGCGTGTCGAACGGGACCATGTCGCGCCGTACCGTTTCGGGTAGCTGCGGCGCGTTTTCCCCAGCCTTCAGGTTCGTTCTTCTCGGGACTAACGAAAGGTGAGTCGGTGATTGGCGACGGCTGTTCACCAACAAGAGAACGATCACGAGTCCGATGAGAAACAACGCGAGCGCGCCGGTTGGCGACTTGAAGAAGTTGAGGAAACGGCGCGGGTTCATTGCGGGAGTGGAGCGGGTTCGATGTCCTTCGAATCAGGCATCGCGGTTTCGGTCGGCGTAGCTCGGCGCGATAGGACGAAGGTGAAATCGTTCTTGAGTGAGAGATCATTCCGACCACCGGGTGCCCCACTCACGATGACGTAACCAATGGTTGATTCGCGCGGCGCGATCGTGCTCACCAGATCGGTAAGTGATGGTGTGAAAACGCCATCACCTACACGAACCTCAAGCCTCTCGGGCGTGTGTTCGAGCGCTGAGTCGCTGCGATTAACTATGACTAGATGGAAGACTAACGTGTCGTTATCGGGGAAACGAAACGCTTCCGTGAGTCGCACCTCGTAGTCGCCGCAATCACTCACCAGCGGTTGCTCGTGCAGATCCCGATACTCCACGCCAGCAACCGCATCTGGCTCTTGGGTGCGGAGAAGCGCGAAAGCTTTAGCCTTGTCGAGCAAACCAAGCAGCCGCGGCGGAGTCAGCGGGCCTACAAAGTGGTTTGTCTTTTCGGGCTTACTTTGTAGTACGACGGAATACCAAGGTTCCGCGCTTTCATGTAGCTCTATCGTATAGGTGTGGTTGTTCCACCGCACGTTTAAGTTGGTAGTCGCTTCCTTCGTTAATGCGCGAACCGATAGGTACGGCGTACCTTTGGTGTGCGCGATTTGAAAGAGTCCCGGCGTCTTGCCGTCTAGCGTTACGAACGCACCATCAATAGCGGCGATCGGCGACGGAAAACTGATCGTGGTAACGCGCGCACCGGAAACGGGCACGTTATAGACCTTGTGATCATCGAGCAGGAAGTCTTGCACCCGCTGCTCGGTCGCGTGTCCCTGCACGGCAGCAGCTACTAAGGCGAGCAGAGTGAGCCTAACGAATCGGTTCATACTTGAAGTCCTGGATTGCAGTCGGAAATCGGCCATTCGCGACCATGTTTGGGTTCCGCTGTAGTTTGAGCTTGAGCGTGAACGGCACTGCTTCGCTGAAGGCGCGTTCCTGGAAGATCCCGCTGCGGATTAACTGTCCACTGACCTGCGTTAGTACGAGATCACTGCGTGTTTCGAGGAAATCGATCTTAGCGATCTCCGCCTTTTGATGCAGCTGCTTGGCCTTGAATTCGGGCTCTTCGAGTAACCACTCTGTGTGCGCCTTTTCGTTCGCTTGCTTGAGGAACATCTGCTTTAGCAGGTCCGCGTGATCGAAGCCCTTAGGATTCCGCTCGAGAAACGCGACCGCAGCGAGCGTGCTTTGTTCCGCGTGTAAATCGCGTGCTTCCTGGAATTGAAGGAGTGGCGAGACGAAGAACGTCCCGGCGGGATCAAGAATCACGACGCGCTCGCGCTCCTTCAATGTCCGCGCGAGCTGGATGCGTTCAATTCCCGCGCCGATGATTACCGCGATAGCGACGAGAAACCAGAAGCGCGCGAGACGATCCTTATCGATAAACACCCGAATCGGATTCATGCGTCTCGTGCGGGTCTGCGGTGGCTGCGCCGCGGGCGTGCTCGTGCGCAATTCGGGAGAGATTGTTTCCATGTTTAGTTTCGTGAGCGGGCGAGTAGTTCTCGGACGAAGTCGTCCCCGGTTGGATCGCTCTTCTTCGGTTCGCGCGGCCGACGCGAAATGCCGCGTGCGCTGCCTAACGAGCCGACAAGAGTGCCCATGGGCGAGTAGGAGCTGCCACTCATGGAAGCTTCTGCGGCTCCTATCGTCGCAGCGCCGACGCCACCAATGACACCCGCTGAATTAGCAGCAGCGCCTCCGCCGGCGCTCAGCGCAGCAGCGGCTCCGGCGCCTGCCGTTAAACCCGCAATACCGGCTGTCGCTGCCGTTGCTGCAAGTCCTTGCCCGACTTGTGCGCCGGTCGCGATTGCCTTCTGAATAATTATCGGCGCCGCGATCGTGCTCGAGATCAGCCAAACGCCCAAAGCCGCAAGTCCCATCAGGTTCTGCAGCCCGTAACCTGCGCCTCCGGTGAATCCGCCGGACGCGAGAAAGCTTTGATCACTCATGAAGCTGATGAGGCCGGATGTTAGAAGCGAAGCCGCGCCCCAACCGATCGGCCAGCAAAGCACCCCGGCGTAACCAAGTAGAAATCCAACCCCTATCGAGTGCAGTGTCCGCACCGCGAGGAAGCCAATGAAGATCGGCGCGAGCGCAAAGCCGACGTATAGAATGAATTTCTGAACGAGGTATGCGTAGAAAACGATGACGCTTGCGAGAAAGCCGAACACGTACATCACGCCCGAGATAACCCCCTCGAAAATAGCCTGCCCATCGAGCATGTCCCACCACGACTTGGAGCCCGAGCTGCTCGGAGGAGGTCCTTTGCTTACCGCGAGCGCCTTTTGATACTGGTCGTAGACGCCGGCTGGATCAGCTTTCAGCGTCTCCTTCACCGTTGTGTCGATGGTTGTGCTGATCTCGTTAGACCAGGTCGGTAAGTAGGAGAGCACCGCGGCGAACGCGAAGGTACGTCCAACCGTGCGCAGGTAAGCGCTCGCAGAGCGATGACCGGTGATAGTGGACGACACGACTCCGATCGCCAGCAGCACGAACGCAATCGGCGTCAGGACGCGGTTCATCTCCGCGCACTGATTGAGGAAGTTCGGGAAGAGTGTGTTGAAGTCGTTCATTGCTGAATCACTCGTTAGGTGCCCCGATTTAGCGACCGTTCGGGAATTGCGGCGCAGTCGTTTCCAATCGGAAAACTTCGCCGTACCGCCGCGAGCTTTCTTCCATTTGCGCCTGCCGCTCTTCGCGACGCGCTTGTTCCTGTCGCTCACGATCAGCGCGGTTCTCCGCGTCTTGTGTCACGACCTGCGCAGCTGCGTTATCGATTTCGTGATCTACCGTCGATAGCTCGGCGTTGTAACCGACAAGGATGCCGGTGAGCTTCTGTGTCTCCGCGTCAGTGCTAGCGGCTTGTAGCTCGCTTGTCGTCGAGGCGATCTGACTCCGTAGATTCTGACGACGCGAAAGCACGTCGTTAGTAACTGATTGAAAATTACGCGAGTCGTTTTGGATCGCGCCGTACTTCCGATATAGGTCTTCGGTGCGCGGCACCTGCGCGCCTCCGGGCGTAGTAAAGGTCTGGCCGAGGCTCGTGTAGAGACCATTCGCGCTATAGCGCAACGCCTGAATACCGTTCGCCGATTGCTGCAAATTGCCGATCGTTTCCCCGATTCCACTTTGTTGCAGACTGCTAACAAGCTGATTGGCGCCAACGATGTTGACGAGTTGCTCCGGATTCCCGAATGCCTTCACGTAGGCTTGGATTTGCTGAAGCTGCTGAGTCAGCGTCGTGATCTGCGTGACCTGGTTATTAACCATCTGCACGTACTTTGTTAGGTCCACGATGTGGTCTGCCTGGGCGCGAGCGATTGCCGTCGGATCAATCACGACGACTTGCGCGCGCAGCAACGGCGCGTTGAACAACAACGCGACGACTGAGATAAGAGAAAGGGGGAATTTCATTGTTGTGATCGAGTTATTCCTGAATGCGAATGGTTGCGGTGCTCGGCGCGAGAATGACGCCGTTCTCCTGCCGCTCCGGCAGCGGCACTTCGACCGTGCGAACGCTGGTGCGGTCATCACCTTGTGGTCCAAGTCGCTGCCGCTCGTTGAGCGATTGAAACTGCTGCTTCGCGGAGTCGCTTCGTCCTTTGTCATACCCGGCATCGTATGACTTGTTTGCGTGGGCGTTGCTCCCCGCCTGGAGCGACTCGCTGAGCAGAACGCCGGCTCCCGCGCTGGCTGCGGTGATCAGCGGATCGCCCTTGCTAAGTTTGCTGCCGATCAATCCACCACCGGCCGCGCCGATGGTGTTGCCGATGATACGCGTCGGGCTGACGCCCGCGCAGCTCGTCAGCATCCCGCTAACGAGTACCGAAAGAAGACGTGTCACGTTTTTCATTACGCGACAGTTGTAGCGCCTCAGCGCATCTCTTCTGCTCTAGCGCAGGAGCGACTGTTGTAGCGATCTCCCGCAGCCGGACGTATTGTCGCGGGAAATAAATAACGCTTCCCTGAGCAGGCCTTACACTCTTTGGATGTCAGCGTTGACGCGCGACTTTTACAAATTCTGTCGAGATATTACGCAGCGGCGCTACAGGGTCGTTAAGTGAATCCGCGCGTAGGAAAAAGCTGAATCGAAAATAACGCCACCGCTCGCTCCGGAGAAAGGCGGTTTGCGCGACTTCAGCAGCGGTATTTTCGCCGCAGTGCCGCCCTGTAAACATTTTTGCACGAGATGCGCGGTTAGGCGGGTTGCCTTTTACCCTGGTCCAGCGGAGCCTTAGCGCAGGAGAGAAGACGTTCGATCGGAGAAATTAGCGCACCGTTGTCCGTCAGCCCTGCAGCGGCTCAGCGGAGCAGCGGGCAACCACCCGAAAGGCCTTCAAGGATGAACACAAACCCCTAACCGAAGCACTACGTCGAGCATCGTACGCCATCGCCGGTCAACGTTAGGGAGTACCAAGCGATCCTTGATGCTGCAGATGATGAGCGGCCGCTACAAACATTGTTCGCAGCGGTGCCCTCGTTTTTGCGGCAGCTCGTCCCGTCGTCTGTCGATTTTTGGTGCTTCGATCGCATGTCGTTTGGCGGAGAACTGATTCCCGATTTTCTGCTGTGTTACCGAAATTCGCGGGGCTTTAACTGGGCTTACGTGGAGCTCGAGAGCCCCAATGTCCCGCCTCTAATCAAGGCGGGACGACTGTCATCGAAACTCAACGAGGCGTTAGGTCAAATTTCCGATTGGAGGAATTGGCTGCGAGATAACATTAGTTATGCACGCGAGCATCATGGTTTGAAGCAGATCGACGCCGAAGCTCCTGCGTTCGTAGTCATAGGGCGGAGATCACATATCCGCGCCGAACATGCCCTGAAATACCGCGCTCTTTCAGCGGACAAAACCTCAGTGATGACTTACGACCGAATGGCGGAAATAGCGTTTACGGGCGCCGAGATCGAATCATGACGAATGACGAGATAAAAGAGTTCTTTCAGGAGACGCAGGTAAATATCCGCGGAAACCAGCTGCTGCGTGAACCACAACGGGAGTCATATGAAGCAATCGCGGATCATGTGAGTCAAAGTCGTGAAGCTAGCTACATTCAGTTACCCGTTGGTTGCGGCAAGACCGGGGTAATGGGCTTAGCGCCGTTCGGCGTCGCTGAAGGCCGAGTCTTGATCCTGGCGCCTAACATCACGGTCCGTGACACAATCCTCACAGAGTTGGATATATCAAAGCCAGACTGCTTTTATACCAAAAGGGGCGTCTTTATCCCGAAGAGCGGCCCCTATCGCAGTGTTCTAAAGCCGGGCGCTAACATTCACGACTGCGACAACGCACATATTGTTGTCGCCAACATTCAGCAGTTCGTTGGAGATAATAATAAGTGGTATGAACAGTTCCCCCCCGATTACTTCCGCTTTGTTCTCGTGGACGAGGGCCATCATAACGTCGCTGAATCTTGGCGACGGCTATTTGAGTACTTTTCCGATGCCGCCGTCGTGTCGTTCACCGCGACACCTGTAAGGTCCGACGGCCAGCAGATCGAAGGCCGGAAAATATACTCTTATACCTACACACGGGCGATGCTCATGGGCTTCATCTCGCCTATCGAAGCGGTTTATGTCGCGCCGGCCGAGGTTTCCTTCACCGCCAAAGGGGAAACAAAGACAATCTCTCTCGCCGAGGTCATGGAGATGCGGGAGAACGACTGGTTTAGCAAAGGGATCGCTCTATCTGAAGAGTGTAACCGCCATATTGTGCAGGCGTCGGTTAGACAACTGGCGGAGGTGAAGCGTCACGGAACTCCGAGACAGATCATTGCGGCGGCGTGTTCGATTCGTCACGCGAATCAGGTGCTCGCGCTTTACCATGAGCAAGGCCTGAAGGCTGAGGTGCTGCATAGCCGGCTGTCGGCAGAAGATCGGGAGCGAATTGAGGCGATGCTCCGCCAGGGTTTGATCGACGTGGTTGTACAAGTGCAAATGTTAGGGGAGGGGTACGACCTGGGCACGCTATCAGTGGCGGTAGTTTTTCGCCCTTACAGAAGCCTTTCACCATTCATCCAGTTCGTTGGCCGAATCTTGCGCCTCGCAAATCCCGCTGTGGGAGGTTCCGTCGCGAACAAGGTGTACGTTGTCTCGCATGTCGGCATGAACGATGAGCGTTGGTGGACCGACTTCCGTAACTTCGATAAGGAAGATCAGGCACTCTTCGCCGACATCCTGGAAGGAACCGAGAGAACGATCGAAGGGTCCGATTCCACTCCCCGCCTGACGCTCCGACCGTTCATGCAAGTTCTAACTGAAACGGTAGACACGTATCTGTTGAAGGGTTACCTCGGCGAAATCGACGACGCTATGGTAACAGAGTTCGTGGATACGATCCGCAGTAAGGGATTCGATCCAATCGAATTTGGGCTAACGGAAGATATGGTGCGGACACGTTTACAATTCTCAGCATTGCATCGAGAAGAGGCTGTGCCATTCGCGGGTCCGATCCAGCCACAGCGTCGCAAGGAGGCGCTCCGTATGCGTATCGCTCAAGAAGCGAGGTCCATTGCTGACGTGGTAATCAACCGCTTAGGTTTGAAGCACGAAGGGCATGATCTCGTCAGGCTTTATCCCGGCCGTGGAACGAGCAACGCTACGATTCTTATCGCGCTCGCGCAGAAGGCACAGAACGAACTTATGGGGATCGCGTCCGGAGAAAGAGAAGCGGCCTCAATCGAACAATTCGAAACGGCACTGGAGGCGTCCGCGGAGATGGCGGACAAACTTACAGCTTCTACACGCGCGAAGCTTAGGGGGTAACTGCAATGCCTCGCAAAAGAAAATCATTGATCAAGAAGTGCGAATTGCAGATCGCCGAGCGAAAGCGGAGGTGCAAGAATTCGAACGCCGCGATCACGAAGGGTGAGTCTTGTTTTGTAGTTTGGGACAACCAGTATGATCGCAGTAACTATTCGGCGACCGTCGCGCTTCAAATGATCGCCGACGCGCGGGTTGCCCTCGACGAATTGGAAGCATCGCTTAGTAGCGGTCAGCAGTAAACTACGCCTGCGATCAGTTTGCTGTAGAAGCTCTGGTACTCCAATCCCAACGAAAGAGTAACATAGACCGCATCGGCTTCAGTTAGAAGTTCGGGCGTGGCGGGCAAGAGCTTTTCGGCGACGGGATCAGTAACCGCTAAGTCATATTGCATCCAGTTGGACACAAAGTGCATCCGAATTTGATCGTTACCTTTTGCGTTCTTCTGGACATGCGAGGTTGGCTCGTGCACGCGGATGAACAAAAGTGAATGATCTACCTCACCGATGTGGTCCGAATGCACAGCTTTGCCGTGATTGCCAAACAATCCACCGCGATCCGAAGACAGTAACAAGTCGAGATGAGCAACGTCGTTGGGAAATTCGCCTACCTTCTTAAGACTGTTACTTTCAAAGCTCCAATTCTCCACCTGCGCGCCTACCGGGGCGGGCGCAGTGCATTCCACTTCCAAGACATCGAGAAGGTTGAACGATTGGACGGTGTAGGTCGCCAGTTCACCGTGTTGGCTCGCCGACACCGGGCGAATCCAAACCGGCTCCCCGCCCGCGCGGACGACATCGAAATCATCACCACCTTGTTGAACCTCGATACCAGCGAGACAACGACCGCCTATCTTCCGGGAATTCGCAAGACAGACTAACAGTTTTTTCATCTCAACTTAGATGGACAATCTGCAGGTCTGGTTCCTTCGACCGCAAATACTCAGCTAGCAGCCGGCGGTGACATTTCTCGGGAGAATGCTCGCTACATAAAAGGCAATTGTGGTGCAGCTCTTCGATATGCACGCGCTTTGCGATTTGCCGCATGTCCAAGAGATTTAGGTAAGCGGTCGCGTATTCATCCCAACTCATTGTTTTCGCGCGGTAGCGATCCAACAGCTCCTTCGTTGGCGCGAAGGTGAGCTCGTGGCTGTATTCCATGTTACCGATCCTACGGGCGAAGAATGCGAGATCTTTCCCTTTTGCAAAACCAGCAAGCTGTGAGGCGTTGCTGATGCGCGTGTCGACGACTTTTCGAACGTTGTTGTTTTCGAGTAGGGTGAAAAACTTTTCAGCTGATTTCTCCGTGAATCCAATTGTATACAGAGTAATCATACGGCTGCTTCGACACGGGTATCAGACCACCCAATGTCTGAGTTGAGTAACTGATATGCTGCCTCCAGTTGCGCAGCACGGTCGACGTTCGGCTCGAATATGGTCGGCTGAGGAATGCGTTCCGCGTACTTCGTTAGCAATTCACTTTCGAGAACTACCTGAGTCTTGAGCTGCCCATCACGCATAATGTGCAGAACTTCGCTGCCCTCGCGCGCGAGCTGATACGAAATGAGCGCGAAGCGATGACACTCGAACGGGTTTCCCTCGGAGCACATCAACGAAAGCCGATATCCCTGCGATGCGCCTGTTTTAATCCGATCGATAGCCGTTCGGAACGCTGCCGTCTCACGCACCTTGCTGAAATCGACGCGACCAACTGAATCCAAGAGATGCCGCTCGGTACGGCGCGCGCCTAAACCGTCGCCGAAGTGAGCGTATTTGATCCCGTAGCTGGGCAGTTCGTTGCTTAAACACTGCTTGTTGAAGTGCGGCGCGTGACGGCTGTACGGCGAGCTGCGAACGTCGATGACGAATTCGATTTGATGACGGCTTAGAAGTCCAACAAACGCAGCGAATGGGTGGACAGAGTGCCCAATGGTGAAAATCGGTGTCACGACTTGTTAATGATGAAGATGGATACACCGATGCACGGCGTAAACACAATCGTTTGAGCTTGTGCTTTCGTGTAAATTATATCGCCTGATCGGCCTGTGAGTGGGCAACTCAAGCCATCGGTTGGCAATCACAGGCTCATCACGGCAGCCCTTGAATTCACGAGGCACCTGCACCGATTGAAGCAACTACATCTTCTGCGCTCCGCAATCCGCGAGCGCGCTCGTCAAATTGCGCACCACTGCTGCCACTCGCGTAGAGCATCTCGGGTGAGGCCACGTTGTGCGCGGTGCCGCAGATTGGATTCTGGGCGTCGTTGTGCAGGTAGGTGAAGGCCGCGAATTTTTCGCCGCTTTGCTGGTCCGGCAGCGGATAGGACAGAATCGAGTGTTTCGTCAGTTCGGTGAGGCCGATGTCGCGCGACATGTCCTCCAGATCGGCGCGATCGTTTTGGCGCATGAGAAAGAATTGGCGGCTGTTGCCGAAGACGGCTGAGCGGATGCGGCTCTCTTTGAAGCGGCCGTATTGCTGGACGATCGAGATATTCCAGCAGTTGAATTTTCGCATCTGCGCGTAGCTCTCTTTCACGATCTGTTCGCCGCCCGGAATATCGAGCAAGCGCGCGACTTCTTCGTAGACGTTCCGCTTCCGCAGTCGGCGCGGCATCGTGATGATGTGCTGGCGCGTGTAGTTGGTGATAAGGAATCCCGCAACCGCGCGCAACAGCTTGGCGGCTTCCGGAATGTAGCCGAGTTCGAAGTGCGCGATCTTGCCGGTAAGCGAGATGTTGCTCATGCCGTCAAGCAGGCAGCCGTAGTTGCCGTCGGCGCACCACGGCAGCAAGCGAGTCGCGAGATCGCTGGCCGCAGCATCGGAACCATCGAGCTGAATCAGTTCCTGCAGCATGCGATGCGTCGGGTATTCCGTCGGTGTGAAGTAGGCGAGCGACAGGTTGCGAACTTCACGGCGCGTATTCGGCTCTTTCAGAAAGCGCAGCGCTTCTTCTTCGGCGATCTCGGCAAGCTGTTCGTTAGTCCGCTCAACATCAATTCGTTGTCGGTCGCGAAAATCAACGAAGACATCGAGCGTGGTGACGCCCGGTCGCGCGCGCTTCATTTTAGCCAGCGCACAGGCATGTCTTGCGATGTCGAGCAGGCGATCGGAATTCCGGCGACTCCACTCTTCGAAGACATCTTCGTACAGGAGCATGATATATTTCGCGATCTGCGCTTCGCGTGAGAGCTGTTTGTCTTCGTCGCTGCTGACACCGGCGATTTTGGCGACGAGCGCCATCGCAGACGCGAGCTGTTCCGCCGTCAACGGCAGCCCGTGCGTGTCGAGGTAGTTAATCGTTAGATCGCCGTCGGGCTGGATGATGATTGGTCGCGCATTTGGTTCGACTGTGCGCGTGTAGATCTCGTACGAGAGCCCTTCTTCGATGATGACGGTGTAGTCGTAGAACGCCTCCGTCTGCGAAAGAAGATCGCAGACGGTGACGCTCTTCCCCGCGCCGCTCATGCCGAGCAACACGGCGTGCTGCGGTGTTTCACTTCCTTTCGATCCAGCGAACGTCGTCACGCCGACGAGGTTCCGCTGGTTGCCTTCGTAAAGTGCTTCGGCTTGGTCGAGGTGGCCGGTGAACGTCGCGCTAAATGGAAGCACGTCGGCGAGATAGCGCGTCTCGGCGAAGAGCTTGCGATGCGGATAGCGGCCCCATGGATAACCAGGCCAGCTTTGATAGAAGAGCTTCTTTGCCGTCGTCGGTAATGCGCAGGCTAGATACTGGGCGCCGTTCATGCCGTTGATCGCGTTCTTGATCGCGGCTGTTTTTACCGCCAAGCCGTCGGGTGTCTGATCCCATGTGCGAATGATGTACTCGACCTGGAACGGCAACGTGTGTCCCTGCATTAGTGCGGCGATTTTCTTCTGTTTCTTCTCCATCGCGGTGAGAAGCGAGAGGCGTCTTTCGCTCGCGAAATCGCCGGCCAACCGATCGTGCGCTTTCTCTTCGCGGCTTATTTCCGCGCGAGCGGAGAGCGATTCGACGTTTACCGTGATGTTGTAATCTAGCAGGGGCAGACCAGTGAGACGCTGTACCATGCCGGGATAGGTCAGCTTCGGCCAACGGCTCAGCACGAGGACGGAGTGATAGAAGCCGTCCATCCAGAATCCCGATGAATCGGAGAGGCCCTGCGCTTCACTGAGCCAGCAGTTTTCTTGAATGGAAAGCTGCGGATCAAACGTCTCCAGTGTGTCGTAATCAAATCGCGAACCGAGCGATGGATTGAGGAAACTCGTGCAGTGGCGGTAATGGTCCGCGTCGTTCATCGGCGTGATGCGCGCGCCGAAGAAGACATTGGCGAGTAACTCGCGGAGCTGCTCGAACTCGGTCGCGATTTGATCAAGCAAGACATCGTACGACGAGTGTTGCCGCGCCGCGGTTGAAAGCATCGAAGGCGAAGTTTCGATCTGTCGCGAAAAGAACAGCACGAGCCGCTGACGACGTAAGCGACGATCAACCATCGCCTGCCAGTAGCGCGCGAATCGCTCGTTACGGCAGCGTCGGGTCCAGACGTTGGTCGCGCGTTCCGTTTGCTCGCGGTAACGCAGCAAGTCCGCGCGATAATCCGAATCGCAGAACCACTGCACTTGGAGGCGAAGCTTGTCGTGCAAGCACGCAAGCAAGACTGCGAGCTGATCCTGAAATGCGTTGAGATGTTCGGGCGCGGCGGCACTGAGGTCGGCCGGCTCGATGATGAAGCCTTTCGAGACGTGACAGCCTTTGCGCAATCCGTGGAAGACAATGAGATCGCGGACGAAATAGCCGTTGGGAGCAGATTCAAACATGGTTATCGGGAGGAGAGGATGACCGCGCTTTGACGCGCGGAAGTTCAGGACCGAAGCCGACGCCTTTCAGCCAGAGCTCGAATAGATCGATGTCGTAGCCGGAAGGTTTGCCTTGGCGAAAGGCGAGCGCGTAGAGCAGCGCGAGCACGACTGGAATCAGCGCGGGCACGAGCGCATTGAGCAGCGTCCAACGCCACATGCTGAAGAGCAGAAGCAGCGTCACGACTGACGCGAACGCTCCACCGGCGACAAACCAGAAGAGATTACCCTCCAGCCCCCAAGTCTTGCCGGCGGAGTCGTCCGCGCTGTTCGTTTCCGTGAAACGCAGCTCGTTAGTCGAACCGTTGCTCACTGGAAGGAGCCGACATCGACCGTAGAACCGTCGAGCCCGAACGCAGTGAAGAGCGCCTTCACGATGATCGGCGCGCCCGCAATGATAAGGCCGCCGATGATCGAGAGCTTGCCGGCATCGGTGTCGCCGCGCCGGATAGCGAACCCGCCACCGACCACGCAGATGGTGCCGAAGATGAAGCCGATGAGCATCACGATTCCCATCGCTTTGCTCGCGCCTTGGGCAAGGCCGCCGGCCTGAGCGAGGATGGGAAGCAACTGTTTAGAGAGAAGTATTTTCATGTGGCGACGTTTTTACCGCGCCACCCAACGCACGCTGCTCCCGCTCTGGAGCGACTGTGCGATGCGCGCGCTGCCACGCTGCGTTCGATGAACGCACTCAACATTTCAGCAGAGCGACTCGAACATCTTCGCCATCTCGAAGCGTACCTATGCGAAAGAATCCGCGGACAGGATCACGTCGTTCCACGCGTGGTTGCCGCGCTCCATCGCGGTGAACTCGGCCTAACGACGCCAACACGTCCTCACGGCAGCTTTCTTTTCCTGGGTCCGACCGGTGTCGGCAAAACAGAACTGTCGATCGCGTTTACGGATTACTTGTTAGGTAGCGAAAAACTTTTCCGCTTCGACATGTCCGAGTATCAGACGCAGGAGAGTCTCGGCGTATTGATCGGCGGCCGAGTCGGTGAAGTCGGCCTGCTCGGAATGGCGCGAGCGAAGTCCGCGACAGGCACATTGCTCTTCGACGAAATCGAGAAGGCGCATCCGCGCGTGCTCGATCTCTTCCTGCAAATCCTCGATGCCGCGCGCGTGACAATGGCGAGCGGCGAAACACTCGACCTCAGCAGCTTCTACGTCGTTTTCACGTCGAACATCGCGGCGTCAGAGATCCTCACGCTCCAACATTCCTCGTTCACGACCATGGAGCGCCACGTGCTTGCGAAAGCGCAACGAACGCTGCGACCGGAGCTCTACGCACGCATCACGGAAAAGCTGGTCTTCAATCGGTTGAGCTACGACGTACAAATGGAAATCGCGCGCTTTCACATCGAGCGCGAACTCTCGTTCCTACGTGATAAAGGCTTCCACCTGGTCGCGAGCCAACAGCTCGTCGGCTTCATCATGCAGCGCGGTTTCCATCCGCGATTGGGCGCGCGTCCTCTGCGCGACGCGATCGAGACGCACCTTCGCGGGGCAGTCGTGGAAGCGACCTTAACGAACGTCGGCTTGTGTCCGTTGGAATTCGTCATTACTGCAAACCAACTCTTGCTGCGTCCGTCCAAACTCGCACACTGAGTGAAGAACGGAGGTGATTGAAATGGGCACATCAAAACCAGTCGCGAAAAAAGCTTCAAAGCAGTTGAAATCGAGTAAAGAGACAAACCCGGAGAGATCCGTCGCGGGTTCGGCGCTTTCGCAAGTGTCGAGCAAGGGCAAGAGCGGTAAGAAGAGCCGTTAAGTGCGAGCTGCGGGGATGAACTTCTCCGCAGCTTTCTTTTCTATGCGCGCAGAATTTTTCCGCGTGAATCAATAGCGACCTCTCTGCGGCGAGCGAGCACAGTCAAGGTGGAGCGCAGGAACGAGCAATACCTTTACGGCGCACAGCGAGCCTTACAATCGAAGAGCGATTCACGCGTTCATGATGAACCTCACGTTGAGTTCGCATCGTGATGATCTGCGCACCCGCAGCGAAGCGCTCGACCTTCCGCAAGGGGATGAGGGACGGAAACGGTCATGAGCGCCGCGAGGACGGCTCAGATGATCACCCTCACAAACACGGGCAAACTCGGGAGTCTGTGCGCTCCGGCACAGTCTCTCCGCCGCAGGCGCGTCAAACGAGCGTGTGCTCGACCCTAGCCGGAGTTTCCTTCGCGCAACTGCCAGATCATCTGCCAGAGACGATCAGTTTCGCCGCATTCGATCACTTGCAGCGGGGTTGAACCATTGAACTGCTTGTTAGGCCGCTGCAACCATTCGTCTAGAACTTCGTCTTCGATGACATCGGCGAGAGCGTTGCGCAGTCGCGTCACCTCATTGTGTTTCAAAGGAGATTTCAAAACGAATGCCCCTTCCAGTTCAGGCGAGGCTTAGGCAGTGTGCTTCCCTATTCCGCATTCGATGCAACTGCTACGGCTTGAACTCGGGTATCGCCCGAATCATGAACTCGTCGAACAGCGGAACGGTAAATGCCATGTCGCCGTGCGCAGGACTGTAGATCATTCCTTTTTTTATAAGCTTGGCTCGCACCGGCCCAAGGCTGGTCACTTTCACACCGAAGATGGTGGCGATGTCTCCGGTCCGTTGCGCGCCGGGACCGAGTTCGGCCATACCCCTGAGGAAATTCTTTTCACTCGGTGTTAGGCGATCGAAACGGACGCGGAAGAAATTCTGATCGAGCCGAGGGATGACCGCGGCCGTCGCATTCTGGACGACACTTATGCTGATAGGACTTTTCGGAGCCATATTCCATGATTGGTAACCCCACTCTTGAAGGAAATAGGGGTAGCCTTTCGTCAGCCGAAATACTTCCTGCAATGCTTTGACCTCAAAGCGTACACCGGCGGCCTGCGCCGGCTCGCCCAGAGCTTTCTCGCTGTCTTCTTCCGAGAGCGCACCGACTTCTGGAAAATTGAAAAGTCGCTCCGCGTATGATTTCGATTCTCCCGCCAAGCCTGGAAGGATAGGCAAACCCGCGCCGAGCAGGACTAGCGGCAGTTGGCGCTGCTGCACCTTGTGCATCGCCATGATCAACGCACCCAGTTCCTTTTGGTTAAAATATTGTATTTCATCGATCAGGATCGCGACCGCGCTCTTCCTCTCTTCGGCCGCTTCTCCCACGGCAACGAAGAGATTCGGCAGATCGATTTCAAGATCCCCGCTGTCAGCCGACCCATGTTCCGGCTCGACATCCAGTCCGATGCTCACCTCCGCGTAGGTGAGCTTGAGGGCTCCGAGAAAACTGCGCAGCACTCGCAACCCGCGCTTCACCTTGTCTCCCGCCCCCGCGATGCGATCCAGTTCGAACAGAAGACTGCGCAGATGCGGGGCCAGCAGCGGCCCAAGCCGTTTGTCTTCGTGCGCCTCGATGGAAATCGTCCGATAATTGGCGGCTTTTGCTTGCCGCTCGATCTCGTTGAGCAGGACTGTCTTGCCGACGCCGCGCAGGCCCGTCAGCAACAGGCTCTTTTCGGGACGCTTAGCCTTGATTCGCCCAAGGAGAATACGAGCCTGCTCGAGAACAGGATCGCGGCCTACCAGTTCGGGCGGCGGTGAGCCAGCGCCGGGCGAGAACGGATTCTTGATTGGATCCATGTAAGCTATTTATACGGAGTTATACTCAATTCCAGATATAAATCGATAAACTCGCTATAATTCGCGATCCCTCCGTGGCGGGCTTTTCCGTTGTCGCCGCGGAATTCTTAGCGTTCCCGGCACTGTGCCGAATTATGCGATCAGCTCTTCCGTGATGATCTGCGCACCCGCAGCGAAGCGTTCGGGCTTCCGCGTGGGGAGTATGGGCGCGGAACGCTCGTGAGCGCCGCGAGGACGGCGCAGATGATCACCACCTATTGAACAGACGGCGAATGGGGAGTCTGTGCCGACGCACAGTCTCCCGCGGCGCAGCCGCATTACAGTATAAAGGTTAGAGGTTTGTAGGAGTGGTTCCGTTCTGGTTTAGTCCAGCATGCCTGATGATCTGAAGAACGCGCTGACCGAGTTCGTTAGATTCGCGCAGGCACTGGACGGAGACGAGAAGAGCGAGTCGCAGAGCTTTCTTGATCATCTATTCCGCGCCCTCGGACACGCAGGCGTAATCGAAGCGGGGGCGACATTCGAATTCCGCGTCGCGAAAAAGCCCGGATCTGCGCAGTTGGAACTAATTCAGGGTAACGGTGCACGCCCAAAAGGCGGCAAGAAGTTCGCCGATTTGCTGTGGCCGAATCGGGTTCTGATCGAGATGAAATCTCGCGGTGAAAAGCTCGAAAAACATTATGACCAAACGTTCGATTATTGGAGTCATATCGTACCCCATCGGCCGCCCTACGTAATTCTTTGTAACTTCGACGAGTTTTGGATTTACGACTTCAACACGCAGCTATTCGACCCTGTAGATAAGATTAAACTGGGCGACGTGGCGGATAGCATTAGCTCGTTCAACTTCCTACTACCGGCGCCAAAGAATCCGATTTTCGGTAATAACCGAGTCGAAGTAACGCGCCGTGCGGCCGATCTGATGGCGCGCGTTTTTCGCGAAATAGTATTCCGTGGCGAAGCGCGCGATCGCGCACAACGGTTCATCCTTCAGCTACTGGTCTCCATTGTAGCGGAAGACATCGGGCTGCTTCCACGCGAGATAGTTACTGACCTACTCTACGAATGTTCTGAGAAAGGGGCGAGTTCCTACGACCTGTTTGGTTCGCTTTTCCGGCAGATGGCGACGGAAGAGCCCGCACGTGCCGGCCGCTTTCAAGATGTTCGCTACTTCAACGGTGGCCTCTTTGAGACAGTCGATCCTATCGAGCTAAAGCTGAAAGAAGTTTACGCGCTACACGAATCGGCATCGCACAACGACTGGAGCAAAGTTCGTCCTGAAATTTTCGGTGCTCTTTTTCAAGACAGCATGGATAAGGAAGAACGCCATGCATTCGGTGCTCACTTCACAAGCGAGTTCGACATTCGCAAAGTTGTAGGACCAACTATCGTTAAGCCGTGGCGGCAGCGCATCGAGGCCGCAGGAAAAAATGTCGGCGAGCTGCGCAAAGCACTTACTGATCTGCGAAAGTTTCGTGTTCTGGATCCGGCGTGTGGGTCGGGCAACTTTTTGTTTATCGCCTATCGCGAGATGAAGCGTCTTGAGCGCGACATTCTTCTGCGTCTTCGCGAGGTGAGCAAAAAAGAACCACTCGAAAGCGCGATTTCCCTCCACCAGTTCTACGGGATCGACATCATCCCCTTCGCCGTAGAATTGGCGAAGGTCACGCTTATGCTCGCGAAGGAGCTTGAACTAATAGAGGCGCAGAAACTTGCGGAAGCGGACCAGCTGCTGATCGAGGAAAAGCCGCTTCCACTGGACAACCTTGATCGCAATATCGTTTGCGGCGACGCGCTGTTTACCGATTGGCCGAAAGCCGATGCGATTATCGGCAATCCACCCTATCTCGGAGCTAAGCGCCTTAAGCCAGAGCATGGTGCTGACTACGCAAATAAACTGCGCAAGAAATACCCCGAAGTAAGAGGCATGGCGGACTACTGCGTCTACTGGTTCCGCAAAGCGCACGATGCGCTAGAGACCAACGGACGGGCCGGCTTAGTCGGCACGCAGAACATTCGAAATAACAACTCACGACCCGGCGGGCTTGGCTACATCGTCGAGCATAATGGGACGATCACCGACGCGATCTCCAGCCAAGTATGGAGTGGTGAGGCTGCAGTTCATGTCTCGATAGTTAATTGGATCAAGGGAGATGAAGGAGCGGAGAAGATTCTTCGGATTCAACGAGGCGATTCAGTTGATAGCCCATGGGAGAGCTATGTTCTTCCCCGTATCAACGCATCGCTCTCTGCCGGACTCGATGTAACAAGCGCTGCGACTTTAGCTACCAATCAGAAGCCACCCTTTGTCTACAATGGGCAGTTTCCCCGGCACCAAGGTTTTGTTCTTACTCCAGAAGAGCGAGGGCGATGCTGCGTGCGGACCCGCGCAATAGCCAGGTCGTGTTTCCCTACTTAATCGGATCAGAGATGTTGACCGAAGGCGAGCCACAACGCTGGGTGATTGACTTTCAGAAGCGTGACCAACTCGATGCGCGAACTTTCGAGATGCCTTTCGAGCATCTCCGCGCGCACGTTCTTCCGCATGTAACTACGCTAGCCGAAAAAGAGAAAGAGAAGTCTGGCAAAGGAACGGGGCAGGATCAGCAATGGCTGAAGACTTGGTGGCAGCACTTCCGTTCTCGCAAAGAGCTAGTCGATCGGATCGCGATGTTACCGCGTTACATCGCGTGCTCGGAAGTAACCAAACGTCCCATCTTCTGTTTTGTCGCCTCTGGTATTCGCCCGGATCATACTCTCGAAGCCTTTGTGCTAGCTGATAACTATAGCTTCGGCGTGATCCAATCTGCCTTACATTGGATTTGGTTTACGACGAAGTGTTCGCGACTAACCGGCCGATTTCGTTACACTCCTGAGACTGTGTTCGATACCTTTCCGTGGCCGCAGTCTCCAACGCGCGGACAGATTGAAGCGGTTGCCGAAGCGGCAGTCGCTCTTAACGCTCTTCGGAAAGAAAGGATACGCAAAGCGCGATGCTCCTTGCGCGAGCTCTACCGTACATTAGATGAACCCGGCACGAACCCCTTACGCGACGTGCATGCTAAGCTGGATGCTTGCGTGCGTGCCGCCTACGGCATCGCGGCTGCTGCTGACCCGCTCGCGTTCCTGCTGGAGCTGAATCTAGCCTGCGCTGAAAAAGAAAAATCCGGCGGGAAGGTTACTCCACCTGGACTGCCTTTGTCGCCATCGGAGCAGCTAGAGTTCGTAACCGACGACTGTATTCAACTGCCAACGCTATCCTAGGCGTACTCCTTGAGTGAAGGCACACGTCGAAGTTACAATTCGTATCAAGCGACTCCCAAGCGGCGGGCTTCACCAAGTGTTGCGACAGTTCGCGGAGCGAACCGAAGGTTGGGAGTTCCCGCGAAAAGAGTCTGAGGAATATCAACGCCACAACGGACGGCCTGCGGGATTCGCCGTCTGCATCGCCAACGGGAATCTCCAGCCCGCGGCCGTAGCTGTCGCCAACCTCGATGCCAAGCATTCCGATACTTTCCGCGTCCCCAACATAGTTCCCCGCGCATCTTCCAGGCTTACCTTGGATGAATACAACGCTGTCGGGGTAGCCTTCGCGAATGATTTTCGCGACTGGCTTAGGCGCGAATCACTGAGCGGCACCGTCGACCTCGTTGGCCCTAATCGAACACTCGTTAACGTCATACCCGGCGAGAAAACTAGAAAGTTCTTCGAAACCTGGCTTCATACGCCTACGCCTGTAAGCCATCCTAGTGATCTCTACGCGCTTGATCGGTTCATCTGTTATCTTTTTCGGCATCCGGGTAAGACGCGGGTATGGGAGATAGAGTCTTATCTCGTTGACGACCTACAGTGGAAACGAGAAACAGCGCGCTGGGTCGTTGCCCGGATAAACGCAGGACTGGGGCTCCTCCGCATTGATCGAAAGTTTTGAACCAAAGGAATTATCAAGTTGCTCGATACACCAAATCCAGGTCAAGCGCGACGAAATCCTGATTCAGCGCCCGATCGCGCTCGACTTCATTCGCCTCCCAAACCAGTCCAAACCGGGTCGCACCCCGACGATCCCGCGCTCCAGAAGACGAACGAGTTCGTCTTTGCTGAGATCGGAGTAATTTTTCGCGGCCACGACCAATACTATCTCGCCGTTTAAGCGACGCCATCACGTTTCCGCTTGGCGCCGCGCGTAATTTGCCCTCCTCGCTGGGCAGTGATAGACGCTGAGTGAGGGATTGGCTGGCAGCGTGCGGTCAATTGAGCCCACATTGAATTGCAGGAAATGCAACGCAGAACTCTAGATCAACTATCCGGACTCTTTTTGCCAGAGGAACCGGTGCGACCCGTATTGCTGCTCGGTGCAGGTGCCAGTTTTAGTTCAGGTGTTCCCGTGGCCGGCGAAATGGTGAGGCAGATTGCCCGATATGCGATAGCAAGCGAACGCGGGCGAAATCCGGAAATGTCCACCGATATAATGGAGAGTGACGTCCGTCGGTATTTGAAAAAATATTCCTGGGGAAAGGACGAAAACTTCCCCGAGATGTTTCCCTACGCGGTTGAGGAGCTACTGACACCTACGACGAAGCGTAGAGCCTTTTTCGATCAAGTTATCCTTCGAGCACGCAGTCCCGGAGAAGGCTATCAAGCTGTCGCTCGGCTGATGCAGCGGGAATTGGTTCACACCGTTCTAACTACAAATTTTGATTCGCTTATCGAAGAGTCACTGCGGTCGCTTGCCCCTCACTCTCGATCGATTACTACAGTCAATCGAGTCAAAGGCGACGCTGTAAATTTCGCGCCTTACAAGCGCAACCAAATTATTTATCTTCACGGCGCGGTCGAGTTCTACACTGATCGCAATACCATCGAAGAAACAGAAAGGCTGGATAACTCGCTGGTCGATAAGGCGAGATCAGTCATCTCGTACGCCCCGCTGATTGTAATTGGATACCGTGGATTTGAGCCGAGCGTGATGAAGCATCTCCTTGAAGAGGGAATTGAAGGCTCAGACCGATATAAGCATGGCATCTATTGGTGTACGAAGCGGGATTCTGCGCTTCATCCCAACGTCACGGCCCTAGCGCAACGTGTAGGAACCAACTTCTTTGTCGTCGACATCTCTGATTTCGACGAGGCGATGTTAGAGCTAGATACAATCCTAACCGGGAGAGCTGGCTTTCAAGCGGTTGATGCTTCTCCCGCTCCCGTACCCGCAGGCTTCGAAGATGCGTCTTTCGACAAGACGATAAGCATAGATCTGGGTATGGAGGACCTCCAGTCAGACCTTCTCTTCGCGACCGCGAAAACCTACGCCAAGACTATTCTGCGCATTGATCTGGAGCCGACTCAGTTAGAACGTTTTCTCGAGGCGAACGAATTCGCTCAAAGAGATAGCACAGGCGCCTTGCGCCCAACCTTGGGCCTATATCTACTTACCGGGCAGGACGTAAGCAGCCGATTTCCTCACTTAAAGACACTAATAGTTCGGGGCGGCAAAAAGCAGCAAGCGTTCGAGGGGAATATCCTTTCCCAATTCGAACAGCTTCGGACGGAGCTCTTATCGGAAGGAATAAACGGTTTAATACGAGTTAAGCTTCCATCAGGCGCGGTGGAGATTGCGCCGTACAATGAAAGAGCCTTAGTAGAATTGCTCGTAAATCTTCTTGCTCATCGTGACTATTCGTCACGCGAATCGAGCTTTATCAGGATTGAGGCCGGCGCTTCTATCACCTTTACGACGCCCGGAGGCTTGCTTCCCGAAGTATTTCGCAAGTTACGCCCCGACAAGGAGGGACGCTTTCTTCCGGTAATGAACGTCTATCAAGTGCGAAATCCAGTTATCTCGGACATTTTACACTCTCAGGGAGTCATGGACAAAGCCGGCTCCGGCTTAGCGGACGTGGCTAAGCTAATGACGGAGCACTATGGGGCCGCTGAGTTCTCAGCCGGAATGGACAACAAGTGCGTAACAGTAACGCTTAAACAAGCATCGAGCTCTGGAGATTCGGTAGGTCGAACAGCAACGCCGGTCAATAAAAACGTTACTTATCTAACGAATGTTCTTCCATTCTTATCATTTCCGAGCACCGTCTATAGCTTCCCGCTGGAGGAGCGATACGCCAAGAGAGGTGGCGAGCGATTCCCACCGATTGATGAGGGCGATGAAGCAAACAAGGTAGCATTCCGTCCCTTTGAGGGAGAGCTATGGTTATTAGCAGACCCCAGGGCATTTCCTTACTTTAGCCAACTTGGATATGTGGGTGACTACACCCGAGAGCGGAAGTTTGATGAGGTCGTAGTAGACCGACGTAACGTAATTGTATCGCTGTTACGCATGAGTTGGGAGAGCAAGCTGCGTCAGGTCGACGCGAATTTGCGAGTAGAATACCGCGCGCGACGCGCGTACTTTGTTAAGAAAGATGATGACGGCTACACGATTGTTTATGACTCAGCCCAAAGAAAGAACGTTCAGCGCGGTGTCGTCAAAAAGCGTGAGGGCGCTAGTTCGATCGAATACGAAAACGAAGGCATTTATTACTCGGTAGTCCAATACGGCGAGTCGTGGGGTGTACAGATTAAGCACTTCTATGTATTCACCGATTCGACGGGTGTAGATCCACTAGTAGGATCAAAACAGACGCGCCGGGCGACGCGACGCTATAAGTTTGACCGAAACCCGGCCGTAAAAGCCGACCTTCAGTTCTGGACGACTTATTTGTCCGATAAGCAGCCCACCATAGACATCGGGCTAGGATCTGTGCCGGGACTGGTACTAAGTTCAGTGTTCCTCAGTGCGGAGGCGATTGAGGTATGAGCAATCGACCCATGCGGATTTGGTTGCGGCGCCTTAAAGAGCCAGATCTCGTTTTTGGCGGCGGCCATAAGCATCCCGATCCAAAGCATGCGTTGGTGAACTGGGGACCCTTTGGCTTCGAGAGTGGCAGGCAAAAGGTTATAAAGCTAGGATTGGTAGCGTTAGAATCTGAGATAACCGGTATTCAAGAGTGGTTTCGGCGAATGGACGGCCCGCTTATCGATTCGGTCCAGAACGTCCTCAAGTTCCCGAACTTTCCAGGGATTGCTAAGACGTATCGATGTAAGTTTGAATTCTCGGAGAACTTCACGCGTGTCTTATCGGCCCGAGAGTTTGGCTTCGCCCTAGCTCAAAACGACCATGATAAATTTGAATCTCTTCTCAATCTTTATTCGGAGACGATTGCGACCTTATTCGGAGACGTTCGCCCGGATGTAGTAGTTGTTGGCTTTCCCGAAGAAATATTTGATTTGCGGGTTTGGAATAAACGAATAGAGGACGCCGAACTCCGATCTCTCCGGGCGCGCCAAAAAGACGAAGATAGTGCGCAGTTGTCGCTTTTTAACAGCTTCTCAGAGCAAGAAGTCACCGCGGCGGCAGAATTGTTCCCGCATTCGGAGGAACTTCTATACCGAAACTTTCATCGCGCTCTCAAGGCGAAGTGCATGATTATGCCGAATGCTGTTCCTCTTCAAGTTATCCGGCAGCACACCTATCTGCCTACTGCGGGAACACAAAACGATGCGACGCGAGCCTTTAATCTAACTACTGCTCTTTACTACAAAGCGTCTAATATTCCTTGGCAGCCTGCCGAATTGGAAAGTGGAACTTGCTTTGTCGGGATTTCCTTTCACTACCTAAAGCGGAAGCGGGGAGAGATACTGTTTGCTAGTCTCGCCCAGGCATTCTCCACCGATACGGAACCATTTGCTCTTCAGGGCGAGCCATTATCGGATCACCAAGTGCGCGATAAACAACCCTACTTAGAAGCCGAGCAAGCGGAAAGAATCGCGGGTAAAGTTATCGAGCAATTTCGCCTTCGCACCGGAGTTTATCCGTCGCGGATAGTCATTCATAAGTCGTCGCGATTTCAGCCCGAGGAAATTGAAGGTTTTCAAGGGGCGGCTAAGACATCAGTCCCGTCTTGCGAAATGGTCTGGATGCGACCGACCGGTTTTCGATTGATTTCAGAAGGCAAGAATGAAGTCGAACGCGGTATGTTTATCGACGTTGAAAAGATTCGCCGCTATTTATTCACAACCGGGTATGTCACTTGGTGGAAGGAATATCCAGGTCCTCATGTGCCCTCGCCTTTAGAGCTAGCTTCAGTAGGCGATGGCGACCTCGAAGAGCGCGCTCGCGAGATTTTGACGCTTTGTAAGATGAACTGGAACAGTGCAGACGGTCTAGGTCGACATCCCATCACGATTTCGTTCGCGCGGCATGTAGGGGCAATTATGACTGAGATCCCTGAGGGAGTGGAAATCAATCCGTCTTACCGGTTTTATATGTAGATCGCAGGACCGCGGGCTTGCTCTCGCGAGGTGCAAGGTGTGTGAGAGTCGCTTGTGGATCCGGTGTGTAAGTTATCGTTTATTTCGGAAGACGGATCGAGTTTCGGTGACGCTTGATTTTTTGTGATGTCGAGCGCTGAAACGATCTCTTGTTGCCGTTTTGTTGCGGCGGTGAGTTTCTCCTCGTGCTCGAAGGGTTGACCGAGTTGTTTCGCTAAGTCAATCGACTGACGTTTCGACTGCGTTAGATCGGTTTCGCCTTCGCGAAGGCGATCTTCGACAGTGTCGAGCGCGTGTTCGAGAGATGCGATCGTACCAGCCGCGCTTTCGCTAATGTTCGAACGATAGCTGTGCTTGCCTTGGACCAGGAGCGTTGCGCGTTCGTCGAAGCGTTCAACCGAGATCGGAAATCCCGCGATGCTGGCGATAATCTTTGTTGATTCGAATGCCCTCACGGATGCGGTGAGAAAGACCAGCGCGCGGCCGGCTTTGACTCTATCGGTGAATGTTTCATTCTTCATCGTCATTGAGAAATTATCGCCGCGCGTGCTGGTCCGCGTGCGCAGGTCCTCCCGAATGTTTGCGATTTCGCATTCAAGGAGTGCGGCGCTGTCGTTCAGCCGGCGAATGCGGTAGCGCATTTGATAAAGACTTTCGACGTGCTGCCTCTTCAACCGCGTAAGGCGCATCACTTCGGCATCGATGGTGGCTCTCTCGATGACGAGCGGATTGCCCGACGCGATCGCTTTCACTTCGGCGTACGTGAGGGCGGCAGAGTCCACGTCTTCGGCGCGGCGAACCGTTGCGTCGCCCGTCATCACTTGCGCGATGAAACGGCACTTCGTTTCCAGCGTTTGCCACATGTAGGCGTCGAAACTGCCTTCGGTGACGTAGCGAAAGATCTTCACGAATTCGTTTTGATTGCCTTGCCGAATGATGCGGCCTTCGCGCTGTTCAATGTCGGCAGGTCGCCACGGGGCGTCGAGATGATGTAGTGCTACAAGGCGCGTTTGGACATTCGTGCCTTCGCCCATCTTCAGCGTGCTGCCGAGAAGCACTCGGATTTTCCCCTCGCGGACGGATCGGAAGAGGCCTGCCTTAGCAGCGTCGTCATTTGCATCTTGCATGAACGCGATCTCGCTCTGGGGAATTCCGCGATCAATCAGCTTGGCGCGAACATCTTCGTAAACCGAAAACCACCGGCTGCTTGGTTGCGGCGTCGAAAGATCACAGAAGACGAGTTGCGCGCCTTTGCTAGGTGCTGATTCGAGCCAGATCTCGTGAATCTTCTCGATGGCTCGATTCGTTTTCGAATCAGGATTATCGCGCACGTGCGGAAGGACGAGGCGCAAATCAAGAGCGGCTTTGCGGCCTTCGGTTGTAATCTTTAGCATGTTGTCCTCGCGTGGATCGACTCGGCCGCTCTTGATTTTCTCAACACGCCTAACGAGTTGTCCAACGAAGCGTTTCAGTTCTGGACTAGTCGGTGCGCTCACCGTGATTGGCCGCCCTTGTTCAAGCTTCGGCACTGGTAGTTTCAGCATCTCGCCGGTTTGCACATCGGCGACCTGGCGAAATTGCTGCATGAGCTCGGGAACGTTCACGAAGCGCGCAAACCTACTTTGCAGGCGATAACCGCTTCCATCCGGGCTTAGCTCCATCGATGTGACGGTTTCGCCGAATGTTCCCGACCATGAGTCGAAATGCTGGAGCGAATTTTTGCGCAGCGTATCCATCTGGAGGTAGCGCTGCATCGTGAACATCTCCGCCATTGTGTTGGAGATTGGCGTGCCGGTGGCGAACACGACGCCGGCGCCATGGTTTCGTTCCTGGATATGTTGGACCTTGAGGAAGAGATCGAACGCGCGCTCGGAGGCAGTCTGTGGCAGACCTGCGACGCGCGTCATTTTCGTGACGTAGAATAGGTTCTTGAACTTGTGCGCTTCGTCGATGAAGAGCCGATCGATCCCGAGTTCTTCGAAAGTGAGGGTGTTGTCCTTCTTCTCGTCCGCGGAAAGCGCTTCGAGTTTTGCCGATAGGCGCTTTTTCACGCGCTCGAGTTCTTTGACGAGGCGTGTGCCCCGATCGGCGCGCTCTTCCCGGATCGCGTTCTCGATCTCCTCAATTTGCGCGGCGATGAAGTTGCGGCGCGTCTTTTGCGAGACCGGAATCTTCTCGAAGCTGGCGTGCGTCACGATAACAGCATCCCAGTTGCTCGTTGCAATGCGACTGAATAGGCGCGCGCGTTTGCTCGCCTCGAAATCGTCTTTGCCGGCAACGAGAATGTTCGCCGTCGGATACAGCGTCAGTAGTTCCGATGAAAATTGTGCGAGCATGTGATTCGGGACGACGAACATCGGCTTCGTCGCGAGGCCGAGTCGCTTCAGTTCGATGCCGGCTGCGACCATTGTGTAGGTCTTGCCGGCGCCGACGACGTGCGCGAGCAGCGTGTTATCGCTCTGCACGATTCGCCAGACGGCATTCTTTTGATGCGTGTGCAGTGTGATCTGCTGGCTACTGGATGGCAGCGTCAGGTGACTTCCATTAAAGACGCGGAGACGCACCGAGTTGAATTCGTCGTTGTAATTTCGGCAAAGGCGCTCGCGGCGGTCATCGTCTTCCCAGATCCATGATTTGAATCGCTCTTTGATTTTCTCCAGCTTGTCGCGCGCACCTTCGGTTTCCTGTGCATTGATGATAACTGTGTTTTTCTGACGATCGCGGTCGTAGACGGTCGGCGTTTTGAGGTTCAGCGCGTCCTGAATCAGCTCCAGCCCTGAGTAACGCATCGTTCCCCACTCAGCAGTGTTCGCGACAGTGCCGCGCGCATTGAAATCGCCGCGCACAAACCAAGTGCCTAGCGCAGCCGCGTGCGAGACGGTGATGCCCTCCGCACCGAGTAGCGATCGCGCGAACGCTTCGATGTCCGCAGCCGGAATCCAGACGGCACCGAGTCGCGCGTCGATCTCTGAAGCGGTCAGGTCTTCCGGCTGGACGGTTTCGAGAGCGCCGACATTTTCGTGATAGCTTGGATCAACCGCGGCGACTGCACGGACGTGGCGCAACTTCGTGCGCACATCGCCTGAAAGATACTGATCGTCTGTTTCCCAATCCTGCGTTGCGGGATTGCGGTAGATGAGTCCTTTGAGCTCCGAAAGAAACTCGTTAGGTGCGCGCGATAGCAGCGTCTCCATATGCGCGAGGTCAACCTTCCCCACGTCATTTAATGTGAGGATCAGCGCGTCCTGCGCAGACTCGGCGATGCGACGCGGTTGCGCTTGTTGGATCGTGCGCTCGCGAAAGATGGCAGCTTTAGTCGCGCGTTTGGTGTCGTTATCGTAATCTTCGAGCGAATAGAGTAGCGGTAGGTCCGGGTCACCGCGGAACGCACGGCGATTTGCGCTCTCGTTGATCGCGCCGAAGCGGGAGACGAAATGATCGTAAACTGAATTAAACTGCCGCCGCGCATCGACGATCTTTTCTTCGTTGGAATCGGCAAGCTGCGTGCGCAGAACCTCCCGCACCGCAGTCCGGACTGTGATGAGGCCACGAATTCTGCGCGCCGTCTCCTCGGGCAAATTCGCAACAATTGTTAGTGTCGAGCCGGTGCGGATCGCGATTGCACCGTCGTGTAGTGTGAAGGCGTTTTCCTTCACGTCGTCAGACGCGATGATCGGATGAGTCGTGTCTGACTTGATTGCGAGCTGCGTATGACGGTAGATGTCTCGCGGCAGAAAAGTGATTGCCTCCCGCAATGCTTCACCGAGCTCGCGTCCGTCTGGTACCAGTGTGGGCTCGTTGCTCCGATACATGGTGCCGGCAGTTCGCATCTGCCCGATCATCATGTGTGGATGCGTGGCGAAGTATTCATTGATGCGAAAAGCAATGCCGTCGGGATTTAAGTATTTGGCGAGATTCAGCCATGCTTGGCCGCCCGGCGTTTCGCCAGCTTCGAGCTTCCGCAAGAACACAATGTCCGTCGTGACTTCCGTGTTCGCGTTTCTCTTAAACGTGTCGTTTGGCAAACGAACCGCCCCGAGGAAGTCCACTTGCTCCTGGAGGTGATCGCGCAGGTCTGAGTTCAGCTTGTCCAGCGTTCCTCTCGACGTGATGAAAACGAGCAGACCGCCGGGACGTACTTTGGTGATGCCTTTGGCGAAGAAGTAGTCATGGACGAGAAAATTGCGGTCGTTGAACTCGGGATCGTGCAGCTTGTAATCGCCGAACGGTATGTTTGAGATCGCGAGGTCGAATGACTCGTTAGGCAATGTTGCCGCTTCGAATCCTTGTGAGCGAATGTCCGCGTCTGGATAGAGTTTGCGGGCAATGCTGGCTGTCAGCGGATCGATCTCGACGCCTGTAAGCTGCGAACCTGCCTGCATGTCCGAAGGCATGAGGCCGAAGAAATGCCCGGTACCGAGAGCTGGTTCAAGCACGTGGCCGTGATCGAATCCGAATCGCTGAACAGCATCGTAGATCGCGGTGATAAGTGTCGGTGATGTGTAATGCGCGTTCAGTGTCGAAGCACGCGCGGCTTCAAATTCATCGCGTGTTAGCAGTTTCGCGAGGTGCTCGCTTTCACTTATCCACGCGCGCGGCGCTTGATTGGCAAAGACCTGCGGAATACCGCCCCAGCCGACATACTTTACGAGCACGCATTTCTCGTCGTCAGTTGCATTGCGGCTCTCGGCATCAAGTCGCCTAACGAGTTCAATCGCTGCGATGTTATCGCGGAATTTCTGCTTCAGTGAACCGTCGCCCAGACGGTCTTCGGCGCGGATGCGGTAGTTCCGCGCGTTTAGCTGAGATTCTCTTCTGGCGGGAGAAGGATGTATTTCTCCCGGATCATCTCCCACGCTTGGTCGTGCGCCTGTTGGGGAGTCAGCTTCTGCTCCGTTTCGAGCTGTCGCGTGAGGCTTTCCATTTCGTCTAACGTTCTCTCCTGCGCTTCGAAGAGCGCTTCCATTAAGGTGCCCTTCGCCTCCAATTTGAGCACCATCGTCGGCAGGAACTTCCGCCAATGGCGCTTGGCCATTAGTCCGTATTGGGTTAGGTAGATTTCTTGAGCCATTCGAGTTTCCGAAGTCAAAGAGGCTGAGTTGATCGTCGCGAGTCGCGACCTTTCCATTGCGCTTGAGCATACACGACGCGCACAAGCTTGGATGACACAGCGACGGCGGCTGCTCCCGAGCGGGAGCCGTTTTCTAAATACGCCAACGCCTCGGACGGGACTTTCCCAGAAGATCAGATTTCGATTCCGAAGCGACTCACGAATGCAGTCGTGAGGAGATACGCAGCGACCATCACGGCCAGCGCGCTACCCAGCGCGAGCGGAAAAGCGATCGCCGGCGTGGTGAACCCGCCGATAGGAACGCGCAGATGATGTGGTGATCTTTGCCGCATCCGGGAGTCACGACTGCGCCGGGTTTCGTTCGGCGCAGGAACGTGTCGAGCGCTGGCGGAATGCATTGCAGCGCCCATGGCGTCTCGCCTGATTTCTGGCGGTCATTCCAGAATCTGGCGCAGCACTTTCCATGGCCTGAGTTTAAAGCGGAAATAGACAGACGCCTCGCCTCCGCACGCCGTGACTTGTAGATTCCGGATCGATGCCTTCGCGATTAATTCCACTGCCGCCGCGCGCTTCTATGTCGGACGAAGAGCTGATGCGCAATGCGACCGATTTCAACGAACGAATGCAACAACGGCGAACGGTCCGCGATTTCTCCGCGCGTCCGGTTCCTCGCGCCGTGATCGAGTCCTGCCTGCGCGCGGCGGGCAGCGCGCCTAATGGTGCGAACCTGCAGCCGTGGCATTTCGTGGCGGTGGCTGATCGGGCGGTGAAGCACGAGATCCGCGTTGCCGCAGAAGAGGAGGAACGCGAATTCTACGAGCACCGCGCGCCAGCCGCGTGGCTGGAAGCGCTCGCGCCGCTCGGCACCGATTCGCGCAAACCGTTTCTCGAGATCGCGCCCTGGCTGATCGCGGTCTTCTCGCAACCGTACGGGATCCGGCCGGACGGCACACGCATGAAGCATTACTACGCGACGGAATCGGTCGGGATTGCGACCGGATTTTTGGTCGCGGCGATTCACCACGCCGGACTGGTTTCGCTCACGCACACGCCAAGTCCGATGGCATTTCTGAATCGCATTCTGAAACGGCCGGCACATGAGAAGCCATTCCTCCTGCTCGTCGTCGGACATCCCGCGGAGGACGCGGCTGTGCCGGATATTCACCGGAAGCCGCTTGACAAAATCTCCTCGTTCTTGCTGTGAGTGACCGGCCCAACCTTGAGCAAAATACACAGGGTCGCCGCAGCCGGACGCGGCCTCTCGGAATCACCCTGCTGGTTATCTTCTTCGCGGCGGGCGCTCTCATCTGCCTGGTCACGATGCTCGCGCTCGCTTTCCCGGCGGATTTTCTCGAATCAATCTGGCGCCTGAAACCGGAAGCACGCGTTCAATTTGAAGAGCTGGGCCGTTGGTCGATTGCGTTGATGGCAGTGGTCGGCGCGGCTTGTGGAATGGCTGCGATCGGGCTCGCGAAAAATGCGAAATGGGGCCGGAGGCTCGCGCTCGGTGTGCTGACCGTGAATCTGCTCGGCGATTTGCTGAATGCGTTTTTTCGCCACGATCCGCGCACTCTGATTGGTCTTCCCATTGGGGGATTGATGATCTGGTATCTGCTTCGCATGAAGCGCGCGCCATGAGCCTTTTCGAAGTATCCGCGATCATCCTGACGCTGGCCGCAATGGCCAGCTACCTCAATCATCGCTTCCTGCGTCTGCCTTCAACGATAGGCGTGATGCTCATTCCTTTGCTGGTGTCGCTTCTCCTCATTCTCGTCAGCAAGATGGGTCTGCGGTTGGATGATTACGTGCGGCCGGTGCTCGCGCAGATCAATTTCAGCGACGTACTCTTCAATGGAATGCTCAGTTTCCTGCTCTTTGCCGGCGCGCTGCATATCGACCTTCGCGTGCTGCGGAAAGAAGCTTGGTCGGTAGCGGCCCTGGCGACATTTGCTGTCGTCATTTCGACGTTTCTGGTTGCGGCGATGATGTTCCTGGCGCTCGGCGCGCTGGACCTAGCAGTGCCGTTTCTGCCCTGCCTGATTTTCGGCGCATTGATCTCACCGACGGATCCGATCGCCGTGCTCGCGCTGCTCAAGCAGGCGCACGCTTCGCCGGAACTGGAAACGCGGATCGCTGGCGAATCGCTTTTTAACGACGGCGTCGGCGTGGTCATTTTCGTGGTCCTCTACGAAATGTTTGCCGGCGACCCGGGCACGGCCTCGAACGGCTGGCATGTCGCGCGCCTGCTTCTCCAGGAAGGCGTCGGCGGCATCGTGCTCGGTGTCATTCTCGGATTCATCGCTTACCGTCTGCTCAAGAGCGTGGAAGACTACCGCGTCGAGGTCCTCCTCACCTTGTCGCTGGCTATGGGCGGTTATGCGCTTGCGAATTCTCTCCACACCAGCGGCCCGCTCGCGATCGTCGCCGCCGGACTCGTCGTGGGGAATCACGGCCGCGCTTATGCCATGAGCGAAGAGACGCGTGAAAACGTCGATACGTTTTGGGAATTGATCGATGAAATCCTGAACGCTGTTCTCTTCGTTCTCATCGGCCTCGAGGTGCTCGTGCTGCCATTTCCGAAGGTCTATTTGATCGCCGGACTCCTCGCCATTCCGGCGGTGCTCCTGGCGCGCTTTGTCAGCGTGAGCGCGACGGTCGGCGCGTTGCGCCTCGGGCGAATGCTCGGGCCGCAGCGCGTCCTTATTCTCACCTGGGGCGGGTTGCGCGGTGGAATCTCCGTCGCCCTCGCCCTCTCCGTCCCGGAGCAGGCGCATCGCGATTTGTTTCTGACCATGACTTACTCCGTCGTCGTTTTCTCCATTCTCGTGCAAGGACTGACGATGCCGCGGCTGCTCGCGCGGGCCTTCGCGCCCGCGAAAGCCGTCGCCGATTCCTAGCGCACGTCGAGTTCGAAAAATATTCGCAGATGGAAAAGCTTTCCCGCGCTGGCTCCGGGCGGTGGCGCGACTTGCTGGATGCGTCTCCCGACGGCAGCGATCGACTCATCGATCGCGGAATTCCCCGACGGGTGCGCGAGCTTGAAGTTCGCGATCGCGCCGTGCGAATCGATCTCGACGTCCACCGGAATCGAAATCTTTCCGCGCGCCAATCCAACCGTCTTCGGTTGCACCCAGGCTTCGTAAAAGCGGTTGTGCATGCGATGGCTGTAGCGGCCGGCCTTGGAGTTGCGCGCCGCCACCGGAGCAAGCGCCGAGCAGAAGCGTTAGGAGGAGCGGAAGGAATCGCGTCTGCATGGGAGCGGCACTAATATACCGCCGTTCCCGGCACCGCTGCCGTTTGTTCCGCGACAAAAATTCGCTTAAGCAAGGTGCGCAGCGCAGAGGTTCGTCAGTTGCCGCCTTCGCGTTCGCTCATCGAAACCTGCGCGCGCAGAAGATCGTGCAGTGTGACCATGGCGAGCAATTTCTCTCCACTGGGCTCGGTCAGGACGACGGTGCCGGTGGTTGATTCGATCAGTAATTTCTGCGTCTCGCGAATCGAATCGCCGGGATAGGCGGCGAGCGCGCGTTGCAATTGCAGCGGCCGCTTTTGCACGAGCGCTTGTTCGATCTCCTGACGACCGACGAAGCCCTGGACCAGTTCGTCTTTCACGACGGGAAAGTAACGATATGGATGCTTCGCGATCAGCGTCGCCAGTGCGGCTTCGCTCAGATCGCCGATGACCACCGGCTTGAAATTTGCGATCGCGGAGATGGGAAGATTTTGCCACGACCGAAGATCGCGCGGTGGAATCAGATGCTCGATCTCGTGGCCGTCTTGCAGCAGGACTTCGTCGTAGAAACTGACTGGATGAAACGCGCGCACGATGCCCTGGCTCACGAGACCCGCCAGCATCAATCCGGGCACGACCGCGAACTGGTGCGTCATCTCGAAGATGATGAGAATGGCGGTCACCGGGGCCTGCACGACCGCGCCGAGACACGCACTCATCGCGCCGATCGCGAGGAGCAGATCGTCCGAGCGGTTCAGCGCGAAGAAGTGTGCGCCCAGTCCCGCGACCAACGTTCCGCACATCGCGCCGAAGAAGAGATTGGGCGAAAATATTCCGCCACATCCGCCGAGGCCGTAACCGGCAATCGTGGCAAGCAGTTTCGCCGCGAGGAGAAGCGCGGCCAGCTTCCACGCCATCCCGTTGACCAGCGCGTCGGACAGATCGTCGTAACCAAGCGCAAAGACGCCGAGACGTCCGGTCGAGGCGAAGACCGCAATGCCGATGCTCCACGTAATGAGACCGCCCGCGAGCGGATGCAACCAGCGCGGAAGCATGCGCACCTTCCGCGCTTTCAAACGCAGCGTCAGTGATCCGCGCTGGAATAGAATGCCGACGAGCGCTGCCGCCGCTGCCGCCAACGGCATGAGCAGATAACCGCGCCAAGTCGGCTCGTTGATCGCCGGGAGCAGGAACGCCGGCTGCGCGCCAATGAACGCGTGCACGACAAACGCGCCAATCACCGATGCGAGAAGGACTGCGCCTAACGAGCGGCTGTTGAGGTCGCCAATGATTTCCTCGAGCACGAAGGCAACCGACGCGAGCGGCGCATTAAACGCCGCGGCCAATCCCGCCGCAGCCCCAGCCGCACTGGCCGCGCGCCGATTCTGTTTCGAGACTCCGAGCACACCCGCAAGACTGGAAGCGAGATTGCTCCCGATCTGCACGGTCGGTCCTTCCCGACCAAGGCTTTGTCCGCCGCCGATGCTGAGGATACCGGCGATGAATTTGATCGCGGCGATGCGGCGCGGCGCGTGTCCAAATTCCTTCCAGAACTGCAACTTTACCTGCGGGATGCCGCTACCCGCAGCTTCTGGACAGAAGGAGTTCAGCAACCAGCCGACCAGGAGCGAGGTGACGACGACGACCAGAAAACTGATCTCAGCAAAGCGCAATAAACCTCCGTCCGCCGGGACCTTGAAGCACCGCTCGTAGAGCCAGTTGATCGAAAGCTGGAACGCCACCGCGGCCAGGCTCGCGACCAGCCCATACAAACAGGTGCCAATGACCGGCCGCGCCTTGTCATGGAAAGGGTGGAATTCTGCGGACAGGCTCGGCACGAAGAAAGATCGAACGGCGTTCGCTCCGCGACCGCAAGCGCCGAATGCTGTAGACAAGAAAAGCAGCGTGAAGGTCGTGAGTCTTGTGCCTTTCCTTTTCGTAAGAGATTTTCCGGCGCGAGGAGAGGCTGCTTTGCTCATTGGCTACTCGCCAAAAAACGGCGTCACTGCATGATGGCTGCCTGATCGGTGATCCGAGTTGTTCATGACCCAGCTTTTCAAACGGCGCGCGAACTCAATTGCGAAGGCCTCCGTTATTGGCGTTCCGCTTTTGGTCCTCGGGACGGCGGCGGCGTTGTTTGGTTTCGCGCGCTCTGATTTTTTGACGCACGTCGAATCGCCGATCGAACAGCCGGTGCCGTTCAGCCATCAACATCACGTCGGCGGGCTCGGGATTGATTGCCGCTATTGCCACACCACCGTCGAGCAATCGCAGTTCGCCGGAATTCCGCCGACCGAAACTTGCATGACGTGTCACTCGCAGATTTTGAAAGATGCGCCCGTGCTGCAACCGGTGCGCGATAGCTGGCAAACCGGGCGTCCGATCAAATGGACGCGCGTTCATGATTTGCCCGATTACGTTTACTTCAATCACAGCATTCACGTCGCGAAAGGCGTCGGCTGCGCGACTTGTCACGGCCAGGTCAATGAGATGCCGCTGACCTGGAAAACGCAGGAACTTCAGATGCGTTGGTGCCTCAGTTGCCATCGAGAGCCGGAGAAATTTCTCCGCCCGACGAGCGAGGTCGTGAACATGAAATATGAAGCGCCGCCCGACCAACTCGCCTTCGGTCAACAACTCGTTAGGGAAAACAACGTCCACACCGCGGGACTGACTGACTGCTACACATGTCATCGCTGAGAAATCTTGACGAGTTTCCGCTCGGTTCGGACGACTGGCCTAACGAGTTAAGCCGTCGGCGTTTTTTGAAATTGATGGGCGCGTCGATCGCGCTCGCCAGCACGACGGCCTGCACGCGAAATCCCTTGGAACACATCGTTCCTTATCAGAAACAACCGGAGGAAATCATTCCCGGCAAACCGCTCTTCTACGCGACCGCGCTGACGCTGAGCGGTTACGCGCGCGGCGTCTTAGTTGAATCGCACGAAGGCCGGCCGACGAAAATCGAAGGCAATCCGCAACATCCGGCCAGCCTCGGCGCGACGGATGTTTTCATGCAGGCGGAATTGCTCGCGCTCTACGATCCGGAGCGTTCGCAGGCGGTGATGCACGAGGGCCAAATCAGCACTTGGGATATTCTTCTCGGTGAACTAACGACCGCGGCGCAAAAATGGAAGGCGAATGCCGGCGTCGGTCTGCGTTTGCTCACGCGCCACGAAACTTCGCCGACGCTTTTGGATCAAATCGCGCGCCTGCTCGCGAAATATCCCGCAGCAAAATGGCATCAGCACGAGCCGCTCGCGGCGACCGTGGCGGCCGCGCTTTGCCATTTCGACAAAGCCGAAGTCATCCTCTCGTTAGGCGCGGATTTTCTCAGCGATCTGAAATCCGCGCGTGATTTCGCGCAACGGCGTCGGCCTAACGAGTCAATGAATCGCCTCTACGTCGTTGAATCCACGCCCACTCTGACCGGCTCAATGGCTGATCATTTACTGGTGCTGAAACCGGACGAGCTCGAGAAATTTGCACGCAATCTTCCCGCTCCCATCATGGCGGATTTGCGCGCGCATGCGGGACGAAGCGTAGTCATCGCGGGCGAATTTGAATCGGCCGCGGTACATGCGGTCGCGCGGCAGTTGAATGAATCGCTCGGCAACATCGGCGCGACGGTTGATTACATTTCGCAACCGGCCAACAACGCTCGCGAGCTGCGCGAATTGATCAGCGAGATCGACGCGGGCGCAGTCGACACGCTCGTGATTCTTGGGGGAAATCCGGCTTACGATGCGCCGGCGGATTTCGAGTTCGCGCAGCGACTGCCGAAAATCCCGCGCACGATTCATCTTGGTTTGTATCAGGACGAAACGGCGGCGCTTTGCCACTGGCATGCACCCGAAGCGCACACGCTCGAAAGCTGGAGCGATGCGCGCGTGCTCGACGGCACGGGCACGATCGTGCAGCCGATGATTGAGCCGCTCTTTGCCGGCCGCTCGCGACATGAATTGCTCTCCGCGCTGCTCGAAGAAGCTCCGCGCAGCAGTTACGAAATCGTGCGCGCGTTTTGGAAGTCCCTCGACGAAACGTCCTGGCGCAAAGCACTGCACGACGGCGTCATCGCCGGTCCTGCCATCACCGCGTCAGCCGCGACGCCTCCGCCAATCAGCAATCAGAATTCGGCAATCAGCAATTCCCTCAACCTGCTCATCCGTCCCGGCTCGCGCGTGCTCGACGGTCGTTACGCCAATAACGCCTGGCTGCAGGAGTTACCCGATCCGTTCACCTCGATCGTTTGGGATAATGCAGCACTCGTTAGTCCAACGACCGCCAGTCGTCTGAAGTTGGAAAATGGCGATGTCGTTAGACTCAAATTCCAGGGCCGCGCGGTGAACGCGCCGGTGTGGATTTTGCCGGGCCAGGCGGACGATTGTGTGACCGTCACGCTCGGCTATGGCCGGACGCGCGCGGGCAGCGTCGGCAATGGCGTTGGCTTCAACGCGTATGCCCTACGCACATCCGACGCGCCTTGGGGCGGGCCTGGTTTGGAAATCGAAAAGACGGGCGAACATCACGATCTCGTCACGACCCAACATCATTGGGACATGCACGGGCGCGAAGAAGTGCGAGTCGGGGCATTGGAAGATTTTCGGAAAAATCCCGGCGCAATCGCCAAACCGGAAGAGCCGCCGCCGACGAACGACGAATCGCTTTATCCGAATGTCGCCTACACCGGTCACGCCTGGGCCATGTCGATCGACCTCAACACCTGCATCGGTTGCGGCGTTTGCACGATCGCGTGTCAGGCCGAGAACAACATTCCGGTCGTCGGCAAAGAGCAGGTCGCGATGAATCGCGAGATGCATTGGATCCGGATTGATCGCTACTACGAAAACAAGCCCGGCCTAACGAGTCCTCGCGTGCTGCATCAGCCGGTGCCGTGCATGCATTGTGAGAACGCGCCCTGCGAGCTGGTTTGCCCGGTCGCGGCGACGGTGCACAGCAGCGAGGGCTTGAACCAGATGGTTTACAACCGCTGCATCGGGACGCGTTATTGTTCGAATAATTGCCCGTATAAAGTGCGGCGATTTAATTTCCTCGAATACGACGCGAACCAATTCGAGCAGCGGATCACGCGCAAGCTGATGCGCAATCCCGATGTCACCGTCCGCACGCGCGGCGTGATGGAAAAATGCACCTACTGCATTCAGCGGATCAACTCCGTGAAGATCGAGACGGAGAAAGCGAATCGCGCGATCCGCGATGGCGAGATCACGCCGGCGTGCGCGCAGGCTTGTCCGACAGAGGCGATCGTCTTCGGCGATTTGAATGATGCCAACAGTCGCGTCGCGAAACTGCGCGCGTCGCCGTTGAACTACGGATTGCTCGCGGAATTACACACGCGTCCGCGGACGACCTATCTCGCGAAGTTGCGCAATCCGAACTCGGAGATGGAACAAAGATGAGCGCGCAACTCGAAGAACCGATCGTCGCCTCCGGTTACAACAACGAGTCGGTCACGAAGAAAATCACCGACGTCGTCCTGACGCGTCCGTTGCATCGCGGCTGGGTCTTCGGTTTCGCGATCGCGTTTGCGCTGCTGATGATGTTCTTTTTTTGCATCGCCTGGTTGTTGATGAAAGGCGTCGGGATTTGGGGCTTGAACATCCCGGTCGCGTGGGGCTTCGCGATTACCAATTTCGTTTGGTGGATCGGGATAGGACACGCGGGCACATTCATCTCCGCGATCCTCCTTTTGCTTCATCAGGATTGGCGCACGTCGATCAATCGTTTCGCGGAAGCGATGACGCTTTTCGCGGTGGCCTGCGCCGGATTATTTCCGTTGCTCCATCTCGGACGGCCGTGGGTTTTTTACTGGCTCATCCCTTATCCCGACACGATGGGCCTGTGGCCGCAATGGCGTAGCGCGCTCGTCTGGGACGTCTTCGCGGTCAGCACTTACCTGCTCGTCTCACTCATCTTTTGGTACATCGGATTAATGCCGGATGTCGCGACGATGCGCGACCGCGCGACGAGCAAACCACTCCGGATCGCCTACGGACTTCTCGCGCTCGGCTGGCGCGGATCAGCCCGGCATTGGAAACGATTTCACATTTTGTATTTGCTCCTCGGCGGACTGGCCACGCCGTTGGTGTTGTCGGTGCACAGCGTGGTCTCGTTAGACTTCGCCATCGCGATCGTACCCGGCTGGCACTCGACCATCTTCCCGCCCTACTTCGTGGCCGGCGCGATCTTCTCCGGATTCGCCATGGTCCTGACCCTCGCGATCCCGATCCGCAAATTTTATCACCTCGAAGATTTCGTCACCATGCGGCATCTCGAGAACAGCGCGAAAGTCATCCTCGTCACCGGTTTGATCGTCGCGCAGGGCTACGCCGCGGAGGCGTTCATATCGTGGTACAGCGACGACAAATTCGAAATCTACATGTCGCTCAATCGCATGTTCGGCCCCTACGCGCCGGCGTATTGGCTCCTCATTCTTTGCAATGTGCTGACTCCGCAGACCCTGTGGTTCAAACGGATCCGCACCAATGTGACCGCGCTTTTTATCATCTCGTTAATTGTGAACGTCGGGATGTGGACCGAGCGCTACGTCATCGTCATCACCAGTCTGCATCGCGATTTTTTGCCGTCGTCCTGGGGAATTTTCCACGGCACGCGTTGGGATTGGATGACTTTGTTCGGCTCGTTCGGCCTCTTCACCACGCTGCTTTTTCTTTTCCTGCGCATTCTGCCCGCGATCTCGATCAGTGAAATGCGCGACCTCGTGCAGAAGAAAAAGGAGGGCGCCGCGTGAGCGAAAATCTCTACGGCATCATGGCGGAATTCGCCGAGCCGGAGCAGCTCCTGCACGCGGCGCGCACCGCCTACCAGGCGGGCTATCGCAAGATGGACGCCTACAGTCCCTACAATGTCGAAGGCGTCTCGGACGCGATCGGTTTTCGCAAAACCAAAATCCCGCTCATCGTTCTACTCGGCGGAATCACCGGCGCGTTGACCGCGTATTTCATGCAGTGGTATTCCGCGACGATTTCGTATCGGCTGAATGTCGGCGGCCGTCCACCGCATAGCTGGCCGGCGTTCGTTCCGATTACGTTTGAGCTAACGATTCTTTTCGCCGCCATCTCCGGATTGATCGGCATGCTTTGGCTGAATGGATTGCCGAAGCCGTACCATCCGGTCTTCAACGTGCCGGAGTTCAAACTGGCGAGCCAGACGCGCTTCTTCCTCTGCATCGAAGCGGACGATCACGTTTTTAAAGCCGGTGAAGTGCGCGAATTCTTCCTCTCGTTAGGCCCGGAAAAAGTGATGGAGGTGGAAAAGTGAAACGCATCGCCGCGCTGCTGCTGCTTTCAATTCTCGCCATTTCTCTCACCGCGTGCCGTCGCGGGATGGTCGATCAACAAAAAATAAAACCGCTCGCGGAAAATGATTTTTTCGCCGACGGCCGCGGCTCGCGCATTCCGCCCGCGCACACCGTCGCGCGCGGACAACTCCGCGCCGACGAACAATTTTACACGGGCAAAATCGGCGACCAACTCGCCGCGACGTTTCCCATCCCGGTCAATCACGACTTGTTAGACCGCGGTCGGCAGCGTTTCGATATTTATTGCGCGGTCTGCCACGGCGCGACCGGTGAAGGCAACGGCATGATCGTGCAACGCGGTTTCCCGCAGCCGCCCTCATTGCACGAGGAACGGCTGCGCGAAGCGCCGCCCGGCCATTTCTTCGACGTGATCACGAACGGCTACGGCGTGATGTATTCCTACGCCTCGCGCGTTTCGCCCGAAGATCGCTGGGCCATCGCGGCCTACATCCGCGCGCTCCAGTTAAGTCAACACGCCTCGCCTAACGACGCCGACGCTGCCGGCGCGCAACAACTTCAGGCCGCGCAGCCATGAACGACGCCGCGCTCATCTCGCAATGCGATCGCTGGCAGATGCGCGCCCTCATTCTCGGCCTGCTCGCGGCGATCATTTCCGGCATCGGAGCATTCGTTAGTCCGGTGCAGTTTTTTCATTCGTATCTCTTCGCCTGGCTCTTCTGGAGCGGACTCGCGATCGGGTCGCTCATCATCGTCATGATGCAAGTTTTGAGCGGCGGAGTGTGGGGCGCCGCGGTGCGCAATCTTTCGATCGCTGCCTTCATGACACTCCCGCTGATGGCGCTGCTTTTTCTGCCGATCATTTTCGGCGCTCACGAAATTTACCCGTGGTCGAACGGTGCCAACGGCGAAGCGCCCGGCTTCAATCACAAGGCGCAATGGTTCAACGTCTCCTTTTTCAGCGCGCGTTCGATCGCCTACTTCGCCATCTTCATCGTCATCGCACTACTCGTTAGGCGCTGGGTCATCGCCGATGAAATGCGATGCGCGCCCGGTTCCACCGAAACCAGTACCGGCCTGAGCGCGATCTCCGCTGTCGGTCTCATTCTCTACGGATTCCTGACCATTTTCACTTCGACCGATTGGGTCATGTCACTCGATCCGAAATGGTTCTCGACCATCTTCGTTATCATCTTCGCCGCGGGTCAATTCCTCAGCGCGCTTGCGCTCATGACGGCGCTCCTCGCCGCCTTCGCGCGCAACCACTCGTTAGGCGAAACCATCCCGACCAAGGCTTTCCACGATCTCGGCGGCATGCTCATGGCCTTCGTCATTTTCTGGACCTACGTCTCCTTCTCGCAATTCCTCATCATCTGGTCGGGAAATCTGCCGAAGGAAATTTCCTGGTATCTCGAGCGCAGCCACGGCGGCTGGCAATGGCTCGCGGTCGTGCTCGTGGCGCTGGAATTTTTCCTGCCGTTTTTCCTGTTGCTGTCGCGTGCGCGCAAATCGAATCCGAACCGGCTCGCGGGCATCTGTCTGCTCGTTCTCGTGGCCAGCGTGCTAAATAATTTCTGGCTGACCGCCCCCTCATTTCATCCCGGCGGATTTTATCTGCACTGGCTCGACCTGACCGAGTGGCTCGCGCTCGGCGGCGTCTGGTTCGCGATGTTTTTCTATTTTCTGAAACAGCGTCCGCGGCTTGCAGCCGAACTCCTGGAGGCGCGCCAAAATGGCTGAAGAAAACGCCGCACAACCAGGCCACGAAACCCGCGACATCAACGCGCGCGGCGTCGCATTGTTCGCGGCCGGACTCCTCGTCGCGGTCGCCGTGATTTATCTCGCGGTGATCGGCGTCTACAAATTCTTCGCCCACGAAATTCCATCGCCGGATCGGCCATCGCGAATCGCCTTTGACGTGAAGAACGTCGCGCCGCAGCCGCAATTGCAAATCGATCCCGCGGTCGATCTAGAGAAAATGCGCGCCGCCGACGAAGCGAAGCTCAACAGCTACGGCTGGGTCGATAAAGACGCCGGCATTGTTCGCATCTCGATCGCGCGGGCGATGGATTTGATCGCGCAACGCGGCTTGCCCACGCGTGGCCCCAGCACCCAAAACGCGAGCGGTCTAACCGCAGTGGATATGCAAAAACGCAAAGCGGAAGCGACGAAGCCATGAAGTTTGCTCTCCTGTTTTTTTGCCTAACGACACTGGTCGCCGCCGCGGAAACGCAGCAACAACAGATCGCCGCTCGCGCCGGGCTCGAACAAAAACTCAATTCGCAAATTCCGCTCGACGTCGTCTTCCACGATGAGCACGGCACCGCCATTCCGCTCGGTCATTTCTTCGGCACGAAACCAGTCATCCTTGTCCTCGCTTACTACGAATGCCCGAACCTCTGCACGCTCGTGCTCAACGGCGTCTTGCAGACTGCGCAGGAATTGAAATTCGATGCCGGCAAAGAATACGAAATCGTTGTCGTCAGCTTCGACGCGCGCGAACGGCCAGCGCTCGCGGCCGCAAAAAAGCAGATCTACCTCCAACGTTACGGCCGTGCCGGCGCGGCGAACGGCTGGCATTTTTTGACCGGCGATAATGAATCCATCGCGCGCCTCGCGCATAGTGTCGGTTATCGTTTCGCTTACGATGAAACGACGCGGCAATTCGCGCACCCGAGCGCGATCATGGTCCTGACTCCGGGCGGCCGCGTCTCACGTTATTTTCCGGGGATAGAATATCCGCCGCGCGATGTCCGGTTGTCGCTGATCGAAGCCTCACAAGAGCAAGTCGGCTCGCTAGCCGATCGCGTTTTTCTTCTCTGCTTTCACTACAATCCGGCCACTGGAAAATACGGCCTGCTCATATCGCGCGTGATCCAAGTCTGCGGCCTCGGCACCGTCGGCGTGCTCGCGTTTTATATCATCGCGATGGCGCGGCGCGAACGAACTTTCGTTCACTGAGATGCATCGTTTGCTTCACACCATTTTTCCCGAGCAGGCTTCGAATTTCGCGCCGCAAGTCGATTACCTTTTCTTCGCGCTCCTCGCACTTTGCAGCGCGGTCACACTGCTGGTTTTCGCCGCGATTCTCTTCTTTTGCGTTCGTTACCGGCGCGGCTCGCAGGTCGATCGCGGCCCGAGAAAGTTCAGTTCTCTTCGTTTTGAAATCAGTTGGACGGTGATCCCGTTTTTCATTTTTCTCGGGCTCTTTTTTTGGGCCGCGGATGTGTTCTTCGGAATGTCGCGCCCGCCCGCCAACGCGACCGAGATCTACGTCGTCGGCAAACAATGGATGTGGAAAATCCAGCACCCGGATGGCCGGCGCGAGATCAACGCGCTCCACATTCCGGTCGGTCAGCCGGTGAAATTAATCATGACCTCGCAGGATGTGATCCACGATTTTTTCATTCCCGGATTTCGGACGAAACAGGATGTCGTGCCGGGTCGTTATACCACGGAATGGTTCACGCCGACGCGGCCCGGCCAGTATCATCTTTTTTGCTCGCAGTATTGCGGGATGGATCACTCGAAAATGATCGGCACCATCTACGTGATGGAGCCGGCCGAGCACGCGCGCTGGCTGGCCGAACAACCGGCGCCGGATTCGCTCGTTGCCATCGGCGAACGCTCTTTCCACACGCGCGGCTGCAGCGGTTGTCACGCGCCGAACGCGGCGCTGCGGGCACCGTTGCTCGATGGAATTTACGGCAAAAAAATCCCGCTGGCCGACAGCACGCTCGTGACTGCGGACGAGGAATATCTGCGCGACTCGATTTTGTTGCCTAACAAGCAGATCGCGGCCGGTTACGAAGCGATCATGCCGACGTTTCAAGGTCAGATCAGCGAGGAAGAATTGAACGCCATTATCGCCTACCTCAAGTCGTTAGGCGCCTCGAACGGGAACGGCGAACGCCCATGATCACCGACACACTCCAGGCTCAACCGCAAACGATCGCCCGCGCGCGGCCGAACTATTTGAACGAGCGCGTCACCATCCGCTCGTGGCTGCTCACGACCGATCACAAACGGATCGCGCTCCTGTACATGGTGTCGATCACGTTTTTCTTCTTCATCGGCGGCGCGGCAGCGACGTTGATGCGGCTCGAATTGCTCACCCCGCAGGGCGACCTCGTCACCTCCGAGACCTACAACAAACTCTTCACCATCCACGGCGTGGTGATGGTTTGGT
>JALZAX010000191.1 GCA_030948055.1 Verrucomicrobiota bacterium
GAGAAGGACAAGGATACCTCCCCATAAGATAGAGTTCTTCACAGGAGCAGTCCCTAGATTAACAGAGCGGAGCGATAAGCCTTCGCCGCGCCCGATAACGAGGACCAAGGCCAGAACGCAAAGCCAGATGAGCGATTCCTTCCAGATGGTCGCGGTAAGGCTAAAGCCAGGATAGAAAAGCGAGACGGCCCAGCGCACGACCACGATACCGAAGAGCGCAATAAACAGACCTATGAACGTAACAGCCGGCCTCTTCAGTTCGTCTCGTGTGACGTGGCCTGAATCATTCATCATTCCTCTACTCTAACCAATCCAGGCTCGCGTTAGGACCTTAAATCCTTTCGCAGAATTCCCCTTGCCTGCATTTCGGCATTCTCCTTACCATCGTCGCACGAGGACATGAACGAAACGCGGAGCATCGAAATTCCGGCGTCGCTCAAGAACGCCGCGCCGAAAGCAATTTCCCTATGGCGAAAACCCCGGCGGGCGCAGGCGTTGCCGGTGTTCGCCGGTCTCGCCATTCTCTTTATCGCTTTTCTTTCCCTGATTCTTTCCGGGCGCGCCGCGGTTTTGCTGCTGGACAAGCCTTCGCAGCATTTCGTCTATCCGTTCACCATCCAAAACCTGATGCACATCGTGTTTTTCATGGGACTGGCCGAACTCTTCGTGCGCTGGCGCATCGCCGCCCGCGAGGAACGTTTCCTGAACAAAAGTTATTTGCCGGAAGACGAGCAGACCGTGCTCGGACCGGAAGATCTTGGGCCGATTCGCCGAAAGGTCGCGGGACAGTTCGATCATGAACACGGATTTCTGCCCTCGTTGATCAACATGGCGGTGCTGCAGTTCCAATCGAGCTCCTCCGTGGAACAAGCCGCCGGCATTATGAATCAGCAGCTGGAGTTAATCAGTCATCGCGTCGATCTGCGCTACGGACTGGTGCGTTTCATCGCCTGGCTGGTGCCGACACTCGGATTCATCGGGACTGTCTTCGCGCTAGGCGCATCGCTTGCCGGCGCGGGTGTGCCGGGCGTCGAGCTTGATCTCAAGAATGTGGCGCGCACGCTAGGCATCGGGTTCGACTGCACGATGGTGGCCTTGATGGAAAGCGCAGTGCTCGTCTTCCTCTTGCACCTGGTGCAGGAACGCGAAGAAGGCGCGCTCAATCACGCTGGCGATTATACTTTGCGTAATTTGATTAACCGGCTTTACGCCGGCAGCTAACGCCCCCGATGAGAGCGCGCCCGCGCGAGATCAACATTTTCAACATGTCCTTGCTGGACATTTTGTGCGGCGCGCTCGGCGCGTTTTGTTTCATGATGCTGGTAGCGCTGCCCTATTATGTCGGCGGAAAAGGCGGGAAGGATCGCGTCGAACGCGAAAAGGAAATCGAGGTGATCATTGCGAAGATCGAGCAATATCGGCTGACCTTGAATTTATCCGGCGGACAAGCGGAAGATTTGCGCAAGCTCCTCGAAGAACTAGAGGCGAAGATTAAAGGGCTGGAAGGTCAGTTGAACCAATCCGCCTACGAAAATCAGCAGCTGAAGAATCAGGTCGATCAGCTGACCGACACATCGCAACGGCTAACGAGTGAAAACAAGCAGCTGACGGCGGAGAACGATTCCCTCAAAATCGAAAACGACCTGCTGAAAAAAAACCAGGGACAAACCACGCAGAAACCCTGGGTCATGCTGGCTTCCTCTGCGGACGACACACAAGACATCGCATTCTTTCCGCAGGACATTGCGGTCGGCGGCGTGACCGAGAAAGCCAAGCTGGCCAATCCAGAGTTCGATCCGAATCTGAGCGTGCGCGAATGGGAGAACGACGTCGCACTCTACGTTCCGACCCATGGCGTGAGTTTCTGGATTCGCGAGCCCGTTGCGAAATCGAGCTATCGCGTCTTCCTGCGTTATCGCCCGCAGACCGTTAACCGCGGAGTTTTCCTCTTCACCATGCCGCAGCGAGCCACCCGCGTGAATGTTTCGTTCTTCGGCAACTTCGAGCCGGAAGCGAAAGCGACGCGCGTGGAACTTTCGCCTGAACATCCCTGGGGTTTGGCCGGCACAATTAACGTGGACGAAAAAGGCAAGCTATCCTTTGTCGAAGCGAGCCAGGCGGAGCGCGATGAAACCTGGGCGAAAGTGACCAGGGAACATCCTACTCCTACACCAACCGCCACTCCAACTGCCACGCCTGCTCCATCTATGAGCAGAGAAGATATGGAACGGATCCGAAAGCGAGCAGAAGAAATCCGTAAGCAGAAGGAAGAAAGAGAGCGTCAGCAGCAGCAACAAAACGGACCGTTCCCTATCGAAACCTCCCCGACGCCGAGTGTACCTAACGAGTCGTCCGCGCGGCACCTTCATCAGGGGCGCGCGCCTGCGCCAACCACGGCGACACCCGAACCCTCCGCGACACCATGACGGCACGACGAATCCGTTGCGAATGCGGGCGAGTTTACGAGCCGGCGAAAAGTCCGAAATGTCCTTCCTGCGGCGCCGAAGCGGCAGTCGCGGTCACCGAACCGCGGAAGCCGAGGGAACCGGAACCACTCGTTAGGCATGAACGCGGCGCGCGCGATGTTTCCTCCGATGAAGATGCCAAACCGATCGCGATCAGTGGCCGCACGATCATCGGCAGCGCGCTCATCGCGCTCATCCTTCTAATTGTTTACCTAAAGCGCCCGCCACCGCCGCCGCCAATCGTAAACAATGTCTCACCGTCGCCGATAGCGACTGCTTCAGCCGCGCCGACCGCAAGCGCTATCATTACGCCGCCGCCGAACACCACACCGCCGCCGCCAGGTTACTTCGCGCCGCAGCAATTCGATCTGCCCGCGGCGATCGCGAGCGCCGCGCCGGGCGCCACCATCAAGGTACCTCCCGGCTTCTACCAAGGCGGACTTATGCTCACTAAACCAGTTCATCTTGTCTCGAGCGGCGGCCAATCCTGGATACAAAGCGACGGCCGCGAATGCCTCAATGTGAAATCGCCCGGCGTTTCTGTGCAAGGTCTGCAATTCACCTGCAACGGCATCGGCGAGCTGGCCGCGATCTCGGTAGTTGAAGGTGCAGAGCTGGAGCTTGACGGTTGCCGAATTCAATCCAGCACGGGCGTCGGCGTTTCGTTAGTCGGCGCCGCAACCTTGAAAGCAACCGGCGTTAACTTAACCGTGAGCAACGGCATCGCGTTGCGCATGCAGGGCGGCAAAGCGAACCTCACGCAATCGACATTTGCCGATTCGAAATACGCGCTCAACGCGGCCAACGGCGCGACGCTCGAACTGCAATCCTGCGCCTTTGAAAGAATGGACATGAACGGCGACGGCGGCATTCTCGTTTTGAGCGGCCAGGGCACGACCTTGCGCGCGACCGATTGTCAGTTCACGGGAAACTCCGGTGCGATTTGGGCGACAGACGGCGCGACGTTTTCCGCCGCGAGTTCGACCTTTAAAGAAAACGGCACGAACATGAATCCGGCCGCGATGAACGGTTTGATCGCGCTGCGCAAGAATGGTCGGGCCATTATTGACCGCGCCAGTTTTGAAGGAAATCGCCAGGGAATCTCCGTCGGCGACGGCAGCATGCTCGAGCTTGTGCAAAGCAGCTTGCTCGAAAACGGATTGCAACAAACCCGCCAGATCGTCATCCCGAGTTTTCCACTTTCGATTTACGGCCAAAATTCCAGCGCCAGCGTGCGCAACACGATCTTTGGCGATTCAAAACAGTACGCCGTCGTCGTTGTCCAGGGTGCAACTCTCACTTTAAATGAAGTGGAAATTTATGGTTCCCGCAACGGCGCCGTCATTGTCGGCGATCGCAGCGGCCAAGCCGTGCACGCGGAAATTCGACGCGCGCGTTTGCACAACAACGAGAATGCGCTCGGCATTTTCGCCGGTAGCTCCGTCGTGCTGGAAGATTCCGAGGCGCGCGAAAACAACGAAGGCATCACCGTCAGCGATAACGGTTCCCATTTGGAAATGAGAAAAGGCGGCTGCTTTGGAAATCGCGATCATGGCCTCCTTGTCGTCGCGGAAGCCAGCGCAACCGCGACGGCAAGCGAATTCCGCAACAACGCGCGCGGCGCGCAAAGCGGCCTGCCCAAAAAAAATATGGGGCGCGGTTCGCTCACTCTTGATGGCTGCACGCTCGGCGGCAATAAAGTCTTCGGTGCCGGCGCGCATTCGCAAAGCGAATTGACGCTGTTGCACTGCAATTTCGATGGCACCGACAAAGTGCCCGTCTACAAAGAGCGAAACGCCATTGTGCAAAATGAAGCGCCTGAATCCCCCTCGCCTTCTCCGAATCCGTCGTCCGCGCCATCCGAAGAAACGTCACCTACGCCTAACGAGTCGCCCAGCGCAAGCGCGACCGCCACCCCAAGTTCCACGCCAAAAGCCCGCGCGAGAGCAACCGCCCGCCCCCGCCGGCGTGAAGATGACGCCTCACGCATCTTGCGCCACATCTTCGGGCCGCGTTAAGTCTAACGAGTCGCAACCACTCGTTAGGCAAAATGCATTCTAGCGATTGCGCGTGGAAGCTGGTGCTTCGGCTTCGCGTTCGTGTTCCCCCCCCGGTCCAAAAAGCATGGAGAAAACGGCGAACACTTCCGCGCGTGGCGCATCATCCGTCGCTCCAAAAAGCGGCGAGATATCGAGGCGCGTGTTCTTCGTCGGCTTCCAGGCGATCGTCGGCCCGATGATGAAACGATATGAGGGCATGTCGCGAATTCCTTTGTCCGTGAAGGTGGTCAACTGCATTTCCACGCCGACCTTCAAGCGCTCCTTCGGCAGGATGACAGGTATCATTGCGCTTTGCGCAAAGCCGTACTCTCGACCGCGGTCGCCGCCGACCTCCTGTTCGAAAAATCCATTCAACGCCCACTCCAATTTTCCGAAGAACTCCTCCGAAAGAAGTAGCCGCACTTCGAAGGCATCGGGCAGCGGACTCATTTCGTGCAAGAAATCGAGCGCCTCACCGGGCCCATGTTTTTCCGGCGGGCCTTCATCGTGCAGGATGTGGCCGATGCCGAATTTGTATTCGGCGAAAATCGTCGGATTGAGCGGAATCTTGTCCCAATCGGCAAAGGCATAACGCGCTTCGACACTGAAACTCCTTTCCTGCGTCGTACCGCGATAAGTCTCGACCGCGTTCTCGAACGCGAGACCGAAACGATAAGGCAGTCCGATCTCAATTTCCTCGGTGAAATTGTGATCGGGACGGTCGAACTTCAATGAGTCACCTTCATAAATAAAGCCGGCATAGACCGCACCCGCTGGCAGCACGTAGGCTTTGACCAGATTAGAAAACCGGCTGCGCGAAAGTGCCGGCGGAGCCCCGTACGCGCTCGGGACTTCTTCGCCGCTGACGACAATTGCCTCGGCGGTAGCCGTCTGGCCAGCCGCTTTTCCGGCGAAAACTCCGAGCAAACTGCCGAGCGCTACCGCAACGGTGAAGCAGTACCAACGTTGAAAAAGGGAATCGCGCATATGCGTAATTACAAAATTATCATCTT
>JALZAX010000192.1 GCA_030948055.1 Verrucomicrobiota bacterium
CGCCCACGATCACCGAATTCGGCAGCATGGTCGATATTCTCGGCGTCGGCGTTTTGATTCGCGGTGCCAGCGGTATCGGAAAAAGCGAAGCGGTGCTGGGCTTGATCGAGCGCGGCTACAGTTTGGTGGCGGACGATGTCACGCGCATCACTTCCTTCGAAGGCCGCGAATTGATGGCGACCGCGCCGCAAATGACGCGGCATCACATGGAAGTCCGCGGTATCGGCATCATCAACGTCGCTTCCGTTTTCGGCGTCGGCGCGATCCGGGAAGAGAAGCGTCTCGATCTGGTGGTGACGCTGAAGGATTGGGAAGAGATTCAGGAAGTTGATCGCATTGGGCTCGACCAGAGTTATTACGAGATTCTGAAATTGCATGTGCCGCATCTGACCATTCCGGTGCGACCCGGCCGCGACACAGCGCGCTTAATCGAAGTGGCGGCCATGGATCAAAAATTGAAATCGTCGGGTCGGAACAGCGCGGTGGAATTTAACGATAAGCTGCTCAAGTTGATGGAAACCAAGCCAAGCTGATGGGACTTTTGAATCGCAAATCTCGTTCCCCAGCAGACGGAGCGGGCAAGATCGAGAAGGAAGTGACGATCGTGAATCGCCTCGGCATGCACGCGCGTCCGGCGGCGTTGTTTGTGCGGATCGCCAGCCGTTATCGCGCGGAAATCTGGGTGGAAAAAGAGGGCGAACGGATCAACGGCAAAAGCATCATGGGCTTGATGATGCTCGCGGCCGGGCAGGGATCGAAGTTAAAGATTTGCTGCGAAGGATCAGACGCCGATCAGGCGATGGTAGAACTCGAGCAGCTGGTCGCGGGAAAGTTTAACGAAGATTAGTTGGCGTCCCGCTGCCGGGCGGAAAACGCGACTGTTGCAGTCTTGACATGCGAGTTACTCTCGCCCCGTCATGAGCAGCGAGACCAGCCCGGCCGAGACGCGTTTCCAAGGCGTTGGAGTCTCGCCCGGCATTGCCCGCGGCTCGATCTTTGTCGTAAGCGAAGACGACGAAGAGATCGTGCGCCACACCATCGAGAAAGACCAGATCGCGCGCGAGATCGGCCGCTTCGAGACGGCGCTGATTCAAACGCGCGCGCAAATTCTCGAGATGCAACAGCAGATCGCGGAAGCGATCGGCGCGAAAGACGCCGGGATATTCGACGCGCATCTGCTGGTGATCGAAGACCGCACGCTGATCGATGAAGTGCTGCGAAAATTAGAGAGCGATCTTTGCAACGTGGAATTCGTTTTCCAGGAAGTCGCGACCCATTACTCCGAAACGCTGAGCAAGATCGACGACCCGTACCTGCGCGAGCGCGCGCTCGATATTCAGGATGTGACCAAGCGGGTCATTCGCAATTTGCAGGGCAAGGCGCCGAAGGATTTTCTCGCGCTCAAAGAAACGCACATTCTCGTCGCGCATAACCTGACGCCATCCGACACCGCGATGATGAATCGCGAGCGGGTGCTCGGTTTCGCCACCGACGTCGGCAGCCGCACTTCGCACACTGCGATCATGGCGCGTTCGTTAGGCATTCCGGCGGTGGTCGGTCTGCATGATGCGACCGAAAAATTGGCGACCGGCCAGGAAGTGTTGCTCGATGGCTATAACGGATTGCTCATTTTTAACCCGACGCCGGAAACACTCTGGCATTACGGCGAACTGAAGCATCGGCAGGAATTAGTCACGGAGCAGTTGAGCGGACTGCGCGAAACGAAATCGACCACCGCCGACGGCCGACACATTGTTTTGTCGGCTAATATCGAATTGCCCAACGAAGTCGATGCCGTCGCAGCGAATGGCGCGGAAGGTGTCGGGCTTTATCGGACGGAACTGCTCTATCTGCACCGGCCGACTTTGCCGACGGAGGAAGAGCAATACGAAACCTACCGCAAAGTCGCGGAAGGCGTCGCGCCGCATCCGTTGATCATTCGCACTTTCGATTTAGGCGGAGACAAGATCGCGACCGGCATGAACGCGGACAGTGAAGAAAATCCGTTTATGGGTCTGCGCGCGATCCGGTTTTGCCTTGAGAACGAAGATATTTTTAAAGCGCAGCTACGCGCCATTCTTCGCGCCAACACTAGCGGCAACATCAAGATCATGTTTCCCATGATCTCAGGCGTGATGGAGCTGCGACGCGCGCTAGCGGTGGTGAAAGAATGCGAAAAGGAACTGAGCGCCGAAGGAACTCCATTCGCGGAAAAAACAGAAGTGGGCGCGATGATCGAAATTCCCAGCGCAGCTCTTTGTGCGTCGGCGCTGGCGCGCGAAGTCGATTTCTTCAGTATCGGGACGAACGACTTGATTCAATACGCGGTCGCGGTCGATCGCGTGAACGAGCGCATCGCGCATCTTTACGAGCCGACGCATCCGGCGGTTCTCCGATTGTTGAGCATGGTCGCGGAAGCTGCGCACGCGGCGGATATTTGGGTCGGCGTCTGCGGTGAAATGGCAGGCGATCTCATCATGGTGCCCTTGCTCATCGGTCTCGGAATGGATGAGCTCAGCGTGAGTGCGTCGCTCGTCCCGCGAGTGAAGCGCGCGGTGCAAACTCTCTCCGTCGCGGAATGCGAACAGCTCGTGCAGGAGGCGCTCACGCTCGACACGCCCTCGGAAATTCTCGCGCGGTGCGGAGCGATGGCGCAAAGCCGTTACGGCGATCTTATCGGCTAACGACTAGTCTTCTTCTTCGCTCGATTCCGATTCCGATTCCGTTTCCGGATCGTGATCGGGCTTTAAGCCTTCTTCCTCCATCTTGCGGAGGACGTCGCTCATGTCATCGACTTCATCCCAGACTTCCTGGCTGACGTAGATCGGCGCCTTTTGCTGAACCGCCATCGCGATGCAATCGCTCGGGCGCGAATCGAGTTCGATGATTTTTTTCTGCTGCAACTCGTTCTCCGCGCAAATAATCATGCGCGCGTAGTAGGTCGCGTTTTTTAAATCATTGATGATGATGCGTTCCACTTTCGCACCCAACGCCGTCATCAAGTGTCCCATTAAATCATGCGTCAGCGGTCGCTCTTTCGAGACGTCGCGCATGAACATCGTGATCGCGCTTCCGACCGTTTGATCGACATAGATGATGAACACTTTGTCGTTATTGCCGAGAAAGACGGCGCACCCTCCACTCGTAGGCAAAACCGCGCGAACCTGCACCTCGATTACCGTCTTGTTCATCCCCGCGAGACGGTATCGATGCCGCCACGAAACACAAGAGTCTCGAACGGGCTTGCATGTTGTGCGCGCTGAATGAATATGGCGCTCTGCTTTTCCGGAAGTGACTGAGAAAACGAAAACCGAGTGGGATATCGATGCCGCGATTTCCACTTATAACGTGGACGCTTGGGGCAACGGATATTTTTGCATCAACAGCGCCGGCAACGCCGAAGTGCGTCCGCTTCAAGAGGGCGGCGGGTCGATCGATATCATGGCGGTGGTCAATGAAGCGCGTAATCGCGGCCTAAGTTTTCCGCTGGTCATTCGCTTTCAGGATTTGCTGCGGCATCGCGTTGAATCAATCAATCGCGCTTTCCAAACAGCGATGGCTGAATTCGGTTATCGCAATCATTACCGCGGCGTTTTTCCGATCAAGGTCAATCAGCTGCGCGAAGTCATCGAAGAGATCGTTGACGCCGGCCAGCAATTTCATTTCGGGCTCGAAGCCGGCAGTAAACCGGAATTGGTCGCGGCGCTCGCGATGCACAAGGATCCCGAAAGCCTCATCATCTGCAACGGCTACAAGGATCGCGCGTTCATTCGCATCGCGCTCATGGGCTGCAAGCTGGGCAAACGAGTAATCCTCGTGGTGGAAAAACTGGAAGAGCTCGAGCAGACAATCCGCGCCTCGCAGGAAGTCGGCGTTGAACCACAGATCGGAATTCGCGTGCGCTTGCACAGCAAAGGCGCGGGCAAATGGACGACGAGTGGCGGTGAAAATGCGAAGTTCGGTCTCGATACTACCAGCCTGGTCGCGGCGAGCCAGATGTTGAGACAAGCAGGCCTCGCGCATTGTTTGAAGCTGGTTCATTTTCACGTCGGGTCGCAGGTTCCCGACATCGGCACGATCAAGCGCGCTGTGCGCGAAGCCGCGCGCTATTACGCGAAGCTCGCGAAACTCGGACACGATCTTGGTTATCTCGACGTGGGCGGCGGACTCGGTGTCGATTACGACGGCTCGCGCAGTGACTTCGATAGTTCGGCAAATTATTCGCTGCAGGAATACGCCAACGATGTCGTCTGGAACATCGCCGATGTTTGCGATTCCGAGGGCGTGCCGCATCCGGCGATCGTGAGTGAAGGCGGGCGCGCTGTCGTCGCGCACCATTCTGTGCTCGTGGTCGAAGCGTTTGGCTCGATCGAAAAAACCGCGCCCAAATCAAAAGTCGAAGCGGGCGAAAAAGATCACAAGCTCGTCGTCGAAATTCTCGACGTAAAACAGCGGCTTAAACGCGGCAATCGTCTCGAAAGTTTGCACGATATTCAGCAAATCAAGGAGGACTCGCAGAACAACTTCGACCTCGGTCTGCTCGATCTCGAATCGAAAGCAAAGATCGACACCGTTTACTGGCAGCTCGCGCAGCAAATCGTGCATATGCATCGCGGTCTGCGCTACGTCCCCGACGAAGTGAAGCAGCTCGAGAACTCGTTAGCCGACCAATACATCTGCAACTTTTCAGTTTTCCAATCGCTCCTCGATCACTGGGCGCTCGGGCAATTATTCCCGATCATGCCGATTCATCGCCTAACCACTCCTCCGGATCGCAACGGCATGATCGTCGACATCACCTGTGATTCGGATGGCAAGGTCTCGAAGTTTACCGATCTGCAAGACGTGCGCGAAACGCTTCCGCTGCACAAAATTATTCCCGGTGAAATTTACTACCTCGGCGTCTTCATGGTCGGTGCCTACCAGGACATCATGGGCGACCTGCACAACTTGTTCGGTCGCGTGACCGAAGTGCACATCTTTCTCGATCCCGATGAAGAATCCGGCTGGTACATCGAAGAAGTGATCGAAGGCAGCACGATCGGTGAAGTCCTTTCCATGACGCAATGGGATAAGGTCGAGCTCATGCGTTTGCTCAAGACACAGGTCGATACCGCGATCAAGACCGACCGCATGAAACCAAACGATGCGATGAAGCTTCTTTCGGATTACGAGCGTTTACTCCAAGAATACACTTACCTCTCGCTCAACGGTTCGCGCCCGCCGCCGCAGCCGGGGAATTGGTTGCCGCTGGGATAACGCGCGAAAAATTCGTCTGGGGAGCGCACGCTTACAGCGTGCTGGTTGCCGCATTCTGCGGCGACGAACTTATCGAAAGCCTGTTGGCGCAGAATACGCCAACCAACACGGCTGGAGCCGTGCGCTCCCCAGAAAAATTTGGAACGCGCTTGCTGGATGTGCCTGGTTCGCCAACTTCCCGCA
>JALZAX010000013.1 GCA_030948055.1 Verrucomicrobiota bacterium
CGCCGAGGTCATCAAGTGCTCACGGCCAGCACGGTGAAGGACGCGCTTTTCCTCGCGGCCAATCACCCGGTTGACTTCGTCATTAGCGATCTCGGGCTGCCCGATGGCAATGGCGTCGATTTGATGTTGCAGTTGGCTAACGAGTATGGATTGCGCGGCATCGCGCTGAGCGGCTACGGCATGGTGGACGATTTGGCCCGCACGGAGCAGGCAGGATTTCTGGCGCACCTGGTGAAGCCAATCAAGTTCGACGAACTGCATACCGTGCTCGAGCAATTCGCTCCCGCCGCCGCGTAGCCAGGCGGCGCGCGATAAAAAATTTCGGTTGTTCCTGCCACTCGGCGGCGGACAATTCAGGACTATGGCTTACGAATTACCGAAACTCCCTTACGCCTACGATGCTCTTGAGCCGCACATTGATGCGCGCACGATGGAAATTCATCACACCAAGCATCACCAGACTTACATCACGAACGTCAACAACGCGCTCAAAGATAAACCCGAGCTGGCGAACAAATCAGTCGAAGATTTGATCAGCGATCTCAACGCGGTCCCGGAAGACATCCGCGCCGTCGTGCGCAATAACGGCGGCGGTCACGCCAACCATTCGTTCTTCTGGCAAATCATGGGACCGAATGCCGGCGGCGAACCGAAAGGCAAACTCGCTGACGACATCAAGTCCACCTTCGGCGGCTTCGATCAATTCAAAGAAAAAATCGCCGACGCAGGCGCGAAACGTTTCGGGAGCGGCTGGGCCTGGCTGATCAAAAACAAAAGCGGCAAGCTCGAAGTCACTTCCTCGCCGAACCAGGACAGCCCGCTGATGGAGGGCAACACGCCGTTACTCGGCGTTGATGTCTGGGAACACGCCTATTATCTCAACTATCAGAATCGGCGGCCCGATTACATCAAGGCGTGGTGGAACGTGGTCAATTGGGACGAAGTCGCGAAGCGTTACGAGAAGTAGCAAATTCGATTTTGCTCTGTAGATACAGAGCGTGACTGCAAAACAGTTCTTCGATTGGCAAACCGCTGGCGGCGCCAACGACGCCATGCGATTGATCGATGCGCTTGAGAAGGCGGACGTCAACTGGTGCACGATTGGCGGCGTCGCGGTTAATCATTGGGCTCGCGAGCCGATGGTCACGCAGGACATTGATTTTGTCGTGACCGCGGACTCCATCGAGCGCGCAATTTTTTCTCTGGAGAAGTCTGGTTTACGCGCAGAGCGCTTTGAGTGGTCGATAAATTTCCAAGGTGATTCCAAACTGAGCATGCAATTGAGCACGGAAGATTTTTATCGCGATTTTCCCAGCAGGGCCGTCGCCGCCGATGTGCATGGAATTCTTCTCCGCGTCGCCTCGCTGGAAGATACTTTGAGCGGAAAGATCAAAGCATGGAGCGATGCGACACGGCGCCAGAGTAAACAGATTAAAGATCTCGCCGACATCGCGCGCTTGATCGAAGCGCATCCAAGTTTGTGGATGAAACTGCCCGATAAATTGAAGATCAATATTGCTCGGCCTAACGAGTAGATGGCTTTTCTCAACGAGAATTATCTCAAGCTTCAGGCCGGCTATCTCTTTCCCGAGATCGCACGGCGAGTGAAGGAGTTCCTCGATCGCACTCCCGACGCCGCGAAGGATTTGATCCGTTGCGGCATCGGTGATGTGACTGAACCGTTACCACGCGCCGCGGTCGATGCGATGCATGGGGCGGTCGAAGAGCTCGCGCATCGCGAAACGTTTCGCGGATATCCACCGTACGAAGGATACGAATTTTTGCGCGCCGCCATCGCGCAGAATGATTTTCGCGATCGCGGTATCGAAATTTTCGATGACGAAATTTTCGTCTCAGATGGATCGAAGTGCGATTGCGGTTTCATTCTCGACATTCTCGGACATCAGAATCGCGTTGCGATCACCGATCCGGTTTATCCGGTTTATGTCGACACCAATGTCATAGCCGGTCACACCGGCGCGGCGACGAAGGATGGGCGCTACGAAGGGATTTTGTATCTGCCGTGTAACGAGCAAAATAACTTCGTGCCGGAGCCGCCTAACGAACACGCCGACCTCGTCTACTTATGTTTCCCAAATAATCCGACGGGCGCCGTCGCGACACGGGAACAGCTTCAGCGCTGGGTCGAATACGCACAGAAGCACAAAGCTCTGCTTCTCTACGACGCGGCCTACGAATCCTACATCCGCGATCCCGGGATCCCGCATTCAATCTTCGAAATTCCTGGCGCGCGCGAATGTGCGGTGGAGTTTCGCAGCTTTTCGAAAAATGGTGGCTTCACCGGTGTGCGCTGCGGCTTCACGGTCATGCCGAAGTCTGTCATGGCGCAGACGGGAGACGGTCGCTCCCTTCCGTTGCATCCGCTGTGGCAACGTCGTTGGAGCACGAAGGCGAACAGCGTCAGCTATCCCGTGCAACGCGGCGCCGAAGCGCTTTACAGCAGCGAAGGCAAAACGCAGGTGCGCGAACTCATTGATCATTACATGGCCAACGCGGGCATGCTTGTTGAAGCCGCAAAACAAGAAAACATGAAAGTCTTCGGCGGAATCAATGCACCTTACATCTGGCTGAAGACACCGGATGGTCTAACGAGTTGGGAAATGTTCGACAAAATGTTGAATGAATTACATGTCGTGATCACGCCCGGCAGCGGTTTCGGCTCGTGCGGTGAAGGCTACATTCGTATTTCCGCATTCAATAGCCGCGCCGATGCTGAGGACGTCGGCCGGCGTTTGCAAAAATTGCGATAAACACGGAGACGCGTAAAATTGCGCCTCGAAAAATCGCAGTGCTCGAACCAAACCAAACACTTCCGCAGCTCTATCGTTTCTGCTTTCTCATGACCGGAGATTCCGGGAAAGCGCAGGAAGCTTTCCAGGATACTTTGCGCGAGGGCGCGCATCGGGCCGCGGGAGGCGAACCGCCGGCCGATCGCATGTGGTTCTTTCGCGAGGCGCGCTTTCGCTGCCTGGCGCTCGGCGAGGAGGGCCTCCAATGCGAAGACTGCCAAATCGAAGAGCACGAAATTTCGCCCCACGCACCCGAGCAAATTGCCCAGCTTGCTCCCGAGCAACTCGCGATTTGGATTTCTGCTGCGCCCGACCTGCAACGGAGCGCGCTCGCCGCTTATTACCTGGATGAATTTACGCCGCGCGAGATTTTGGCTTTGCTCGAGCTGAAATCTCACGAACTGGCGCGTTTCGTCAGAAGCGCGCGTCGTCAATTTCAGGCGTGGCTTAACGCCACCACACCTGTGGAACTTTACAAAGAGGAATGAGTTTCTTTCGCATCTCGCGGCGCGCGCAACTCTTGACGCACTTCGCGCCCATCAGTGAAAGGCCCGGGATCGACCGCCGCATGCGCGTGGCCGTGCAACGAGCCAAGCGCGGTAAACACGCGGCGAAACATTTTTCTGTGCAGCAATCCTTCGACAAAGCGGTGGCCGAGCTTGTGCAAGCGACACCAGTTTCACAGGAAGTCTCGGAATGGTTTCGGAATGAGAAACTGATTCCGACGGCGAAACGGAGCTGGCGGAAAATCGCGCGCAACCCTGCGGTAATCTCCGCCGCCCTCGCCGTTGCCGTCATCGTTGGGATCGCCGTCTTCATCGTCATGGAGCGGATGAAGGAATTTCCCGGGTCAGGCACCGCGCGGAAGATGTTGACCATCGCGAGTTCCACCAAGTCCGGCCAGCTCGATCCGGTCAACGCCGACGCAGGTTCGTTAGGCGATTTCTTTTTCATGAAATACCAGCTCGAACATTACGATGTCGCGCCCGAGTTCGCGCATTTGCGCGCGAGCGCCTGCAAGGTTTTCGACGACGACGAAGGCCATCGTGTGGCGCAGATCAGTGTGCCAGAAAAACGCATGCAGTTTTTCCTTTTTCCCGCCGAGCGAAGTCCAAAAGATATGAAACCGAGACTCTTTAACGGTTGGCGTTTCGTGGAACAGGAAGGCTGGACTGGTGCGGTGCAGGTGAAGAATGGCGTTTGTTTCATGGCCGCTTTGCGGGGCGACGCAAAGGATCTGGCGCCGTATCTTGCCAAACAAATTCGCGAACCCTCCGGCGGCGGTTGAGAGCGTTGACACAGCGCGCGGCGACAGCCACTTTTCTCGCCCACGCCAGCCCCGAAAGTATTCGGGGTAGCGGTAGCTCAGCCCCGAAAGTGTTCGGGGTGGATGGTAGAGCAGCGCCGAACTCCGAAAGCTTTCGCGAGCGAGCGCATTCGGGGTTGTCGGGAGTTCAACTCGGTAAATAAATTAGAAAAAACGCCAGGGTAGCTCAGTGGTAGAGCAGCCCCGAAAGCATTCGGGGTTGGTCGGGAGTTCAACTCGGTAAATAGTTAGAAAACGCCAGGGTAGCTCAGTGGTAGAGCAGGGGACTCATAAGCCCTTGGTCGGGAGTTCAACTCTCCCCCCTGGCACACCAATTCGAATGGCTTGGGTTTACATTCTGCGCGGCGCAAATGGCCGCCATTACATCGGTTCGACTGTCGATTTGGATGCGCGATTCATCCAGCATGTGCGAGGCCACACCCATACGACGAAACGGTTGGGCGGGGAGCTGGAAATTGTCGCTCAGATGGAATTCGAAACTTTAGAAGAAGCTCGAAAGGTAGAACGAGAACTGAAAGCCAAGAAGAATCCCAAGCTCGCGATCTTTCTGCTGGCAAATCGGTAGAGCAGCCCCGAAAGCATTCGGGGTTGGTCGGGAGTTCAACTCTCCCCCTGGCACATTCACGGCACGATGAATCCGATCTATTTCGATAATCTCAAAGTGGGAGAACGTTTTCGATCGGGACCATTCGAAGTAACAGAGAAGGCGATCATCGCTTTCGCGCGTGAATTTGATGTGCAGCCGTTCCATCTCGATCCCATCGCTGCCGAGCAAAGTATTTTTCAAGGCTTATCCGCCAGCGGCTGGCACACGGCGGCGGTTGCGATGCGGCTTTTCACGACGGGCCCGCTGCAGTTTGTTGGCGGGGCGGTTGGTCTGGGTGTCGATGAACTTCGCTGGCCGACCGCGGTGCGGCCTAACGACACGTTGCAGCTGGAAACGGAAATGCTAGAAATGCGTCCATCGAAGTCCAATCCGCAACGCGGGATCATTCGGATACGCAATGTGATGACCAACCAGAATGGCGAGGTTGTGCTCAGTTACATGGCAAACGCGATGGTGCGGCGTCGGCCTAACGAGTAGTTAGCCGCCTTTCGCCAATTCCTTACACTTGCCGAGATCGAGTTTGCCTGAGGCCAAAACAGGAATCGCCTCGACGCGGCAGATCGTTCGCGGCACCCACAGATTTGGCACATCGGCCGCGCGCAAAGCGGCGCGCAGTTGTTGCGCGTCGATTTCGATCGCGCTCAACAAGACAAGCGCTTCGCCTTTCACTTCATTGGGCACACTCATGATCGCGATCGATCGCTCCGCTTGTCCATTGAGATTCAGGGCCGCGAGAATTTTCTGTTCGACCATTTCGTGCGGAACCATTTCGCCGCCGATTTTCGAAAAACGCGAGAGGCGTCCTTCGATGAAAAGAAATCCATCTTCATCGAAGCGTCCCAGATCGCCCGTCTTGAACCAGCCCTCGCGCAGGACTTCGGAGGAGAGCTCGGGGTTCTTGAGATAGCCTTCGAAAATATTCGGCCCGCGCACCCATAACATTCCCGACTCATGCAAACTAAGTTTGCGCTCCGTTTCCGGATCGCGAATTTCTGCGGCGATGCCGGGCGCCATTTTTCCCGTGGATCCGGGACGGCTCGAGGGTTGCACGGGAATGCCGGCGACGGGCGGAATCGGATCGGGCAGATTCACGCTGATGACGGGCGACGTCTCCGTCAGCCCGTATCCTTCGTAAACCGGTTTCCCGAAACGCGCCTCGAACGTTTCCGCGATATCGCGCGGTAATTTCTCTGCGCCGGTGATAACCAGTCGCAGACTACGCAATTCTTTGGGTTCGGCTTTCCGCATGTAAGCGCGCAGGAAAGTTGGCGTCGCGAACATGACGGTGATGCGATAGCGCTCGATCAGCGCGGCATTTTTCGCCGCCTCCAGCGGGCTCGGAAAAGTGACGATGCGCACGCCTTCGATCATCGGATACCAAACCGTGACCGTGCAGCCGAAGGTGTGAAAAAACGGGAGTGATGCGAGGACCGTTTCGTTTTTTTGCAAATCGAGCAGGACGGCAAACTGCGAGACGTTGCCGAGAATATTTCGATGTGTCATCGGCACCCCTTTGGGCGCGCCGGCGCTACCACTGGTGAAAAGCAACAGCGCTTCGGTGCGATCACCGATGCGCGGGATATGCAATAGCCTAACGAGTAGTGCGGCAGGACTCGTCAGGCAAAGAATCCACCAGCACAGAATCGCGGGCTTCATCGATGGCAGAATGTCATCGAGACGAATCACATTTGGGGTCCAGGGAAAATCCTCAAATCGTTTCTCCATCGCTCGCGCGGAGACGATCGTCTTCAGTTCCGCCTGTTCGATGGCTGACGTGATCGATTCGCGGGCGCTGGTGAAATTGAGATTCACCGGAATTTTTCCGGCGAGGACGACAGCAAGATTCGCGATTACGCCGCCTTTTCCCGGCGGAAGGACAATTCCGATTCGGCGCTCGGCGCATCTCTGTTTGAGATAGCGGGATAACGCGGTGGCAACGCCGAGTAATTTTCCGCGCGACAATGTGGTGTGATCAAAGCCATCGGTGATGGCTGTGCGCCAAGGTTTGCCTTTCAATCCGCGAACGCACGCTGCGGCAAGATGCCCGCGCAGGATTGGCCGTTGGCTGTAACAAATCTCGCCGAGCTTGAGCAATTCCTCGCGCACGGTCGCGATATCAGCGTCATCAGCGGCGAGCGGACTCCCAAAGGCCACCTGCACGTGATAGGGCAATTCGCGCGGCCATTTTGTGAAGAAGCGCCCGCCTTGATACGAAAAGAGCGAGCCCCACAACTGGTCCAACCACACCGGCACCACCGGCGCTTCCGCCTGGCGCGCGATCAATTCATACCCGCGACGCAATCGCATCAGAGAACCGGAACGCGAAAGCTGGCCTTCCGGAAAAAGACAAACGATTTCCCCACCGCGAATTTTTTGGGCGGCCGCCCGCACCGCATCTTTCGCCCGCGTGGAAGTAATGGGGATGCAGCCGGCTAATTTTAAAAACGGATGGAGGAATTTATTCCGATAATATTCATCGTGAATAATGAACCGGATGGGACGCGGACATGCGATCTGTAGCACAATCGCATCAATCCAAGTGATGTGGTTAGGCAGCAGCAGAAAACCAGTCGTTGGAATATTTTCGCGTCCGATAACAGCAACGCGATAAATCAGCCGACCAAGGCTAAGCCCGAGGAGGTAGAGAAGGTGTTCCGCGAATGAGGCATGCGCCATCATTTATGATTTACAATCTGGGCGCGTCTCTCTGCAATCGCGCAATTCGATGGCTAGCGCCCAAACAGATGTGAAACCGGGAGCGAAAACCGCGCTCGTGCTTCTACTCGCGGTCAATCTTTTCAATTATATCGATCGACAAGTTCTGGCCGCGGTCGAGCCGGAGATTCGCGAGACATTTTTTGCGCCGAACGATCCGAACGCGATGGCGATCACGGGAGTTTTGGGCGCCGCTTTTCTTATTAGCTATATGGTGACTGCGCCAGTCCTTGGTTGGCTGGCAGACCGTTTCTCGCGCTGGATCATTATGGGTGCCTCCGTAATTTTCTGGAGCCTGGCCAGCGGCGCTTCGGGTCTCGCGTCTTCGTATAGGATTCTTTTCAGCACGCGAATTTTTGTCGGAATCGGTGAAGGCGGTTATGGGCCGGCTGCTCCGACAGTGCTGGCAGATCTTTATCCGATCGAAAAACGGGGACGTATTCTGGCGCTTTTTTGCGCCGCGCTTCCAGTCGGCAGCGCGCTTGGTTATGTCATCGGCGGCGCCATCGGGGCGCGCTTCGGCTGGCGTTGGGCCTTCTATCTGGTAACGCCGCCGGGCATCTTGCTCGGTCTGCTTTGTTTCTTGCAACGCGATCCGCGCGCAATGCAGGGCGTGCGGGCGGAACGTGTGCGCGCGGGCTGGAACGAATACAAGGAGCTGCTGCGCACGCGCTCGTATGTTTTGAACTGTCTCGCGCAAACCGCATTTACCTTCGCGCTTGGCGGTCTTGGATTTTTCGTCGCCGCCTATTTGCGCTACCGCGGATTGCCCGATTCGCAGCGCACTTACTTTGGTCTCATCACTGTGGTGGCGGGACTTGGTTCCACGCTGCTCGGCGGCTGGGTCGCGGATCGTTTACGGCCGCGCTACGGCGGATCATATTTTCTGGTTTCGAGTGTTGGAATGCTGCTGGCGTTTCCGTTTTTTATTGCCTCACTTTACGTTCCGTTTCCGGCGGCGTGGTTTTTCATGTTCGCCGCGATTTTTTTCGCCTTCCTTAACACCGGACCTTCCAATACCGCGCTCGCGAATGTGGCGCGGCCTTCCATCCGCGCGACCGCCTTCGCGCTCAACATTTTTGTCATTCACTTGTTAGGCGACGTCGCCGCTTTTCCGACTGTCGGTTATATTGGCGGCCACACGAATATGAACATCGCGTTTCTCGTCGTTGGTTTCATGATGTTGCTCGCCGGAGTTATCTGGTTAATCGCCACGCCATTTCTTGCCGCGGACACCAATGCGGTAGAACGCGCCACCTGAAAAGGAAACAGCAGGAGCAACGCTCGGTCGCTCCTGCTGTAAAATTTCGTCGCGAGACAAACTCGCGGTACTACTCGTTAGGGCGTCGGAGCAGGTTCCGCTTCTTCGGCGGTGCCTTTGCTCTTCTTGGTTTTCTTTTCGCCTTCGCTCTTTGAGTTAGCAGCTTCGTCGTCGCTCTTGGACGACTTGCTGCTGGAAGCGCTGCTGCTCTTCTTGGATTCAACCGCCGTGCTGCTCTCCGGATTGCTCTTCGAGCTGGTGGCACTGCTCGATTTGCTCTCAATTCGCGGCATTGGCGTAGGCATTTCGCGTGACGATGCCGGACTCGCCGTCGCCCCGTGGGTGGACGCTTTGGTCGAAGTGGTAGCGCTCGGTTTGGCCGAGGTATCGGTGGCTGCCGCGGTTGCGGTCGGCTTTGCCGTTACTGAAGCCGATGACGAAGGAGCCGGCGAAGCAGCTGTCGCTGCCGCGGTCGCAGTAGTTGCTGCGGCTGGCGCCGCGGATGCAGTCGGTGCAGCGGTCGCGTTTGTCTGCGCGCCGTAAGTTGTTTGCGCGTTCACGTTGCTACGGGTGCTGCTCGCACCTACGCCCACTGAAACGCCGACAGCCGGCTGCACGCCGTAATAGCTATAAACGCCGCTGATGTAATCAGGTCGGCTGTATTCTTCGACGCGATTGTACTCGAACGCCGGCGCGCTATAGATTTTCTCGCGCTGAACGGTCGTTGTATAAACGGTCGGATCCGAACTGGCCGTGAACGCCGTCCATGGCATCGCCACAGTCTTTCGCGTTGTCTTGGTTGTGCTGGCCGTTCTGCCGCTGTCGCCACCGGCCGTTTCCAATACGGTGTAAGCCATGCAGCCAGTTTGCCGATCGAGCACGACGTCTTTGATCACGCCGATTTCTGCTCCGTCGGAGCTGCGAATCTTCGAGCCGATGATCTTGCTGCTCGGCAGATAGCCGGTGGTGGTGGTTGAAGTTGTGGTCGCCTGGGTCTGTGCCTGTGCGGAGACAAAGGCGAGACCCACCGCCGCCAGGATTGTCCCCAATTGAAATGATTTTTTCATAAGTGTTGATTTAAGACGAAGGGCCGTTCCGAATTATTCAGAATCAAGGCCAAACCTGATTCGTAACCGCGTGCTTTTTTGCGCGCCTCGCCTAACGAGTAGTTTTAGGAATGTTCGTCGAGGCGGACGTCGTAGCGGCGCGCGCGAACCAAGGCCTCCGCGGCTTCCTGCGCCTGTCCGGCTTTGCTCAACAATTCGCTGAGCAATTTCCACGAATCCGCGCGGTACCATTGCTCGTGCAGACATTGCCGCAGTTCGAGGATGGCGGCGTCGGTTGAGCCCAGTTCGTCGAGCAACTTGATGTAGCGCTTTTCGATCGACCAATTTGGCGCGCCGCTACGCGAGGCGAGTCGCATGCGCAGCAAATTCGCGCGCCCGGTTTCTTTACTCTCCAAAATCGCGAGCAGCTCATCCGCCTGCGCCTCGACCAGCGGCATTTTCGTCGCGCGTTCCAAGAGTGCGTGCGCGGCCGCAAACTCATTCTGTTTCACGGCCACAGCGGCGAGATTTACGGTCGCGAGCGGTTGTTCCGGTTCTTTTTGCAGAGCCGCGGCCAAGTCTTTTTTAGCTTCCTCCAGATGGTTCTCGCTCGACTCAAGCGCGCCGAGATTGATGAGCATGCGCGCGGAATCTCCGCCGTCGGCAATCGTGCGTTCCAGAAAAGTGCGTTGATCTTTCCAATCGTGACAGCGCACAAAAGTGCGAGCGCCCAGGAACAAACTCCAGCACGCAAGCAAACAAACTCCCAATTTCTTCCGCGTCAGGCTGTATGCGATTGCTGCAAAGAAGAAGGAAGTCGGCAAATAAAGCCAGTGTTCAGCGACAGTCGCGTTCAGCAGAACCAAACCGCTGATGGGCAAGTAAGTGGTCGCGGTCAAAATGAGAAAGATCGCGATAATGCGATCGCGTTTCCACGTCAGCGCACACCAGAAGATCAGCGCGACGAGAAGCAGGAGGCCTGCGATGGTTTGCAATTCGCGCCACGCCGCGCCCGTCATACTGGCGCTGCTAAAACCGAATGGATGCGTTTCTACGTCGCGATCCATGTGCAGATGAAACGGCAAGATGATTACGCCGGCATATTCAGCAATCGCGCGCGCAATCAGGATTGGCCTAACGAGTAGTGGAAGCGATTGCGGCGCAGGCGCTGGTGTGTGCTCGGCGGAAACTCGCAGCACACCGTAAATTACCACGGTGAAGACGATCGCGATTGCCGCGGGAAAAATCGGTTTGGTCTTTCGCTGAAGAAGAAGCAGCGCGATCCAAACGATGGGAAAAATCAGGCCGGCCTCCTTGCTCAGCGCGCTAAGCAAAAGCAGTAACGCGCACAATCCATTCAGCAGCCAACCGCGATAACCGTCTTGTCGCGCAGCGATCAGGCCAAGGTAAAGAGCGGCAAATCCAAAAAGCGCGGCGAGCGAGTCGGCTCGACCGGAAATGTAGGCGACAGCACTCGTTAGGGCGGGATGAATCGCCCAGATCAACGCGGCGAAAAAAGCAGTCAGCGTTGTTCGTCGTTCATCGACCTCAAAACTCCTGAGTAATTCCATGGTGAAAAAGAACAGCGCAATGACCGCCAGAAAATGAAGCGCCACGCTCGTGAGATGAAACGCCGACGGCCGAAAACCGAATGCGACGTAATCCAGGGTGTAAGTCAGCCGTTGGATTGGCCGATAAAAATCCGACGCGGTCGCATCAACGAAAAGAAAGTGTTGGAAGCCTTCGGGAATGAGTCGCCAGCTGCGGATGAGCGGATCGCGCAGAATGAGCGCGGTATCATCCCAGACGAATCCGTTTCGAATCGCGGACCCGTAAGTGATAAAGGTCGCAAGACCCAAAAGCAGAAGCGAAAGAATTTTTTTCACCGAAGCAATGGACAGAAGCAATAAGTTGCGCGTCTAAGTCAGCAAATGTTTATCGTCGCTCTTCGTTGTTTCCGCATCCTCGCGCTCGCTCTCCTGGCAAGCAGCGCTTATGCCGCCGGTGTGCCCGAGGATTGCCAGCAGCTGCTCGTCGCGACCGCGCCGGACTGGAATTCGATGCGCGGGGAAATGCGGATGTTTCAACGCGATCGCGGCGGAGATTGGAGGCAACGCGGAGAAGCGATCGCGGTCTTATTTGGCAAAAATGGGCTTGCCTGGGGAATAGGTGTGGCCGGGCAAGACGAGCACGGCCTGCACAAGAAAGAGCGCGACGGCCGTGCGCCTGCAGGAATTTTTCGGCTGGGAAAAGTTTACACCTATGACGCGCAGCTCCCGCCCGGTTCCGATTATCCATTTCATCAAGTCGGTGAAGGCGACATCTGGAGCGATGATCCGCGCTCGCCCAATTACAACCGCCACATCGTGATCGACCCTAAAAATCCGCCGGATAATTTTTCGCACGAGAAAATGCGCTCGGGCGACTTCGCATATCATTGGTTAATTGAAGTGAAGCACAATTCCGATCCGCCGATTCCCGGCGAAGGGAGCGCGATCTTTTTTCATATCCGCCGCGGCGTTTCGCGACCAACGAGCGGTTGCACAACGATGGCGCAGGAGAATCTCGTGCGCGTGATCCAATGGCTGCGGGCTCCGGCTCAGCCGTGTTATGCGCTTTTGCCTAACGAGGAATACAAACGGCTCGCGCAAAAATGGAATCTACCGGCGCCCAGCGCAGTTGGGTTGTAGCGATGGCGCTGTGTCGCCGTTCATACGCGCGGATTTCCGTTCACGCGTTCTTACGCCGACACAGCGGCGTCGCTACAACCGGAACGAAATAACGGCATAAAAAAACAATTGCGGTTGATCATTGCGCAGCGCGATTTTTTCCTTACCTTGCGCTCGTTAGGCAAATTCGTATGAAAAAAAGAGTTAATTCCGATTCCGAAGCAAACATTCGCCGCATCGATTCCAAATCGAAGGCGAAGAAGCAAACTCACGGATTTCAGGTGCACTTTCTGCGCGGTACCAGCGCAGTGACGAAAATGTTCAGCGATACCGTTTACGGCGGCAAAGAGCTGGCCCGTCGCGCGGCGCGCAAGTTCAAGCGCTCCGCCATGCGCGATTTGCCAGATCGCGTTTTCCGCGGACCAATCGCCTCGAAGAAGTCGGCCAAGAAAAGCAGCGCGAAGCGCGGTAAGTCACGTCGTTAGGTTGGGGCGAGACTCGTTAGGCGCCTCGCGCACAAGCCTGCTAGTCCGCGCGAGGTCTGCTGCGCCGCAGTTTCGTGGCAAGCAGGCCTAGCCCAGCTATAAGTAAAGAACTGATTGTCTTCGGTTCAGGCACGTTTACCGAGAAGTTGTCGAATGCGATGCTCGTGCTGATTCCCCGCTGCACGCTTGCCGATGCTCCGCTGTAGTAGCCGAAATACGTGCCGGTCGCGGGAGTCGAATCCAAGCCAGATTGGGAAATCGTATTCGTTCCGTCACTCAAGCTGGCAGTGAGCAGAAGGCCGTTGGTCGTGTAAACCCCCGAGAGCGTCATCGTGTACGTTACGCTGGTGCTGAGTGGGAGATTGCTGCCGCTGCCCGGCAAATGTGTTTCGACGCCACCCAACGAAAGATCTCCGGGCTGTGCGTAGGGATAATTGGCGGTGAACGTCTCATACGAGACGCTGTACCCGCTGACGGTGGAACTAGGACTACTCGCAAAACCGAAAATGCCGACCGAGCAATTATAGAAGCCGGAGGTTGTAAAGAAACCGCCGAGAGTGAACGTGGTTGAGAAAGTGAAGTCCATGCCGCTCAGGTTTGTGATGCTGATGCCGGTTGTAGTGTTTCCTTGGTTTGTATACAGGTTGTTAAAGTAGACGCCGCCGTTCGACTGCTGGGCTACGCTCCACGAGCTCATCGTGTTCAGCCCACTCGCGTTGTTAGTGAAGCCACTCGGAGTTGCGCCATTTGGGTAGCTGTCGAAACTGTCCTGATACGGCACAGTGGCGCCTTGTAACGGCAGTGTCAGTAGCAGCGTCGTCAAAAAAAAGACGCCGAGATTTAGACGATCTGTGAATGTCTTCATAGTGACTGTGGTGGGTGGGTCTTAACTGACCAGTAATATAATGGGACGAAAGACTCAGCAGCTAACGAGACACAAGATCGGCGAACGCTGGCGAGAGCGCGTGTGGCTGCAGGTTAAATGTGGAAGTCATTGAAAGCTAGAACGCGGAGCGGCCAGCGGTCCGCTTGCACATCCTGGGTTAGGTGCCCTCGTCCGAAAGACACGCCAGCATTCGACAAATCCGGGAGCGAAATCTTCCGGTCGCGCGTTTAACCATTTCGTGATGACCTGCGGCGGAAAAAATTCGCCGAGTTCGATCTCGCTGGCGGCTAATTGGAATGGGCCATCATGGTGGCCTCGGTAAAGCCAGATGAATTCCTGGCCGGTCTGTTCGGAAGCCGGGAGTTTCGCTACGCGCTCCAGCACTTGGTCAGCGATCCCGAGTTCTTCCTTTAGCTCTCGTCGGGCGCAGTCATCGTATTCTTCACCGTAATCCACATGACCGGCCGCGCTCGAATCCCAGACACCAGGGTGACGGTCCTTTAGGCGCGATCGTTTTTGCAGGAAAAGCTCGCCCTCTCTATTAAAGAGAAGGATGTGAACGGCGCGATGACGCGAGTTATTCCCATGCACCGTGGCCCGGGGAGCGTGGCCGATTACATGGTCCTCCTGATCGACCACCGCAAAATCCTCCTGACTGGCTGCGGATTCATTCGTGGCTCGGGTGGGATCGCTAAAATTGGTCAAGGCGATCCACTGCTGAAGAGATAATTCTTCCGCGCGCGTCTTCGGGTTCGCCCCGATCGCGCTCGCCGCTGTCGGCCAATCCGCTAGTTCCGGACGGAGAAGTTTACCGAGCTGTTTGCGGCGTTGGGAAAATCCTTTTCGAACCAATTCTTTGAATCGCGCCGCGTCGCAATCGGGTAACTCATTTGCAGAGCGCGGTTCTAATTTCACGAAGGCCGATTCGACGTCGGGCCGTGGCAAAAAAACACTTGGCGGAATTGTTCGCAGATATTCCACGCGATAATGAAGTTGCATGAGCAGCGTTAACGCGCCGTAGTCCGGAGTGCCCGGCTTGGCCGAAAGGCGTCGCGCCATTTCCTTCTGTAACATCAACAACCATAAAGAGATAGGACTCGGGTATTTCGCGAATTGAAGCAGGATCTGACTCGAAACGTTGTAAGGAAGGTTGCCGACAAATTTCACTCGTGGTTGCGCAAACAACCGTCGCACGTCGAATTCCAGGGCATCCCCATGGATGACTTCGAGCAGCTCCGTAGGGAAACGTTCCCGCAAAAATCCCGCCAGCCGCGCGTCCTTCTCAATCGCCAAAACCCGCGCACCGGAGGCGAGAAGAAATTCCGTGAGCGCTCCGAGTCCGGGACCGACTTCAACCACGTAATCTTCCGCGGTTAAGTTCGCGCGATCGACGATCCAGCGCGCAAGATTTTGGTCGTGCAAAAAATTTTGCCCGAGCGTTTTGACCGGCGCGACGCCGATCTCGCGCAAGGTCGCGTCGATCTCAGAAAGTTTCATCGTCGCGTCCGCTATTTGCGTTGGATTTGCATGTTCTATTCACAAATAGATGTGAACACAATGCGCCCTGACGCGGTGCGTTATTCACAAGTTATTCGAACGGGCAAGTGCGGTGGCAAAGTTATGACAGACTTTTGCGAACCGACCGCTTCTTTCGGCTTCGAAGATAGGTCTGCCGCGCGTCTTTGATGGAGACGCCTTCGATAAAATACGCCGCTGCCGCCCGGCCCAAAGCGTAGGTGCCGGCTCCAGCGACCATTCCGCAAACAACGTTGCCCCAACCGGGAAAAAATTTCAGGACCGCGCGCGCCCCTTCGCGCAGCACCATGCCGGCGCCGACATTCACCCCGATGGCCGCGACGAATTCAGTGGCCGCGCGCAAGCTGCGCTCGCGCCCGGAAATGTCCATGATGCCGGAAATCATTACCAGTTGCAGCGTGGTCAGGATGGGAAGATCGGCCAGCGGGATCGGTTGCATGCCGACGGCGCCGCAAATCGCGGTAGTCGATTTGATCAACTGCTGCGCGATCTCCCGTTGCGCCTCGCGATCGCGCGAAAGGCGAACCATTCTGATGCGCGCTTCGTTCGGAAGAGTGCGCGCGAGTAACGACATTAAACGCTGCGCACCGATCGTCGGCGCGGCAGTTTCAGATTGAGGAAGTGCGATTTCCATCGCCTGCAAAAATCTTTCGCCGATGCGCGGGTGAGCGGCGAGCGCAGTCTGCAATTTTGTGTCAGCTCGATCTTCGCGGGCGGGTTGTCCTTCGCGACTTTTCGATTTGCCTGTGTGGGAAACGAGCGAGATACCAATAATCTTCGTCGCAGGTTGGCCGGTGACACCGAAGACACTGGCCAGATTTTCCGTGTCGCGCGAGAGGATTGGGCGGGCGCTATTTCCATCCACCAGATGCAGAAAGACGTCGGCCGGCTCGCGCTGCAATTCCGCTTCGATCTGTTTCAAGGCGTCGGCGTCGGCACCACGCGCATCGAGCAGCGCGATCGTACCGGCATTGGCGAGATTGATGTTCTGCCAGCGGAAAACTTCTACCAGCGTGTCGCGTAATTCATCCGGATACGCACTGGAAAAAAGCGCACCGAATACCTCCTGGACGGGAAATTTGTGCGATCCGGTCAGAACGATTCGGGGCTCGCGTTGTTTCAAAAACAATTCCTTCAGCGGGGTCAGCTCGTGCAGAATCGGTTTCTGCAATTTCTCCGGCAGCTTGTGCAGAAACCCTTCCAGCCGCTCAACGATGTGAAGAAAAAGCGGCTGATTCATGCGAGCCCTATTCTCGTTGATTTGCTGCGCGGTCACAACTTGCTTGCGCGCGCGACGCTCGTATAACGAGCCATGCCTTTGAATATCGAAGCGCTCTCGCGCGCGGCCACGGAAGCGCGCGGTCTCGCCATGGACGCCGTGCAAGCGTCGAAGTCGGGACATCTCGGTTTGCCGCTCGGTTGCGCGGAAATCGCGGCCGTCCTTTACGGTCATGAGTTGAAACATAATCCGGACGAACCGCGCTGGATTAATCGCGATTACTTCATTCTCTCGGCGGGTCACGGCAGCATGTTGCTTTATGCGTGGCTAAATCTGAGCGGCTACAATTTGCCGATGGAGGAAATCAAACGCTTCCGCCAACTCCATAGCAAAACGCCGGGCCATCCGGAATTTTTTGAAACGCCGGGAGTCGAATGTACCACCGGTCCGCTCGGTCAGGGCGTGGGCAACGCAGTTGGTGTCGCGATGGCGGCGAAGATGGCGGCGGCGCGCTTCAATACCGACCCGCATAAAATTTTCGAGCAACACATCATCTGTCTCGCCGGCGATGGGTGCATGCAGGAAGGCGTCGCTTCGGAGGCGAGCGCTTTCGCGGGACATTTCGGTCTCGATAACCTCATTCTGATTTACGATCAGAACGACATCACGCTCGATGCCATGGCTAGCGCGACCGAGAGCGAGGATACCGGCAAGCGTTATCAGGCTTACGGTTTCGATGTGCAGAAAATCGATGGCCAGGACATGGTCGCGTTTCTGCGCGCGCTGAAAAAGGCGAAGACGCGCGACAACGGCCGCCCGCAGATGATCATCGCGCATACCTTGGTCGGAAAAGGAATTCCGGAAGTAGCGGGAACGGCGAAAGCGCACGGCGAAGCCGGCGCGAAGTTTGTCGACGAAGATCGGAGGAAACTCGGTCTTCCTGAAGAACATTATTTCGTCTCGCAGGAAACACGCGACTTTTTCGCCAAGCACAAGAAATCACTCGTTAGGCAATACAAACGCTGGGAAAAGACCTACGCGGAATGGCGCGCGCGAAATCCAGAACTCGCGTCGCAGTTGGACGACGCGATCGAGAAAAAAGTCCCGTCGGATTTACTCTCGAAAATTCCAAACTTTCCGACCGATGCCAAAATCGCGACACGCAAAGCCGGCAGCGAAGCCCTGCAACCGCTCGCGAAGGAAATGCCGTTTCTCATCAGCGGCAGCGCGGACTTGCACGGTTCGACGCTGAACTACATCGAAGGCGGCGAGGATTTTACCCGCGACAATGCCAAAGGCCGCAACATACATTTCGGCATCCGCGAACACGGTATGTGCGCGATCATGAATGGCGTCAGCTATCACGGCGTCTTCCGCGCATCCGGAGCGACCTTTCTCGTTTTCGCCGATTACTGCCGCGCGGCGATTCGTTTAGCTGCGCTGGC
>JALZAX010000193.1 GCA_030948055.1 Verrucomicrobiota bacterium
TCGTTGAGGCGCGACGCGATATCTCGCGAAACGACGCCGGCGTAATCGTTGAAGTAACGATCCGGTTTCGGCGGAACGACTTCGGCTGCGTCAAGCCTAACAAGCGCTGCGAAAACCAGCAGCGCCGCTGCGGCGAAATTCCTGATCGAATGCAATGAAGCTCGTTACTACGGTGTCGGCGCGACGCTCGCGGCCGGCCTCGTCGTCGCGGGCGGGACCGAAGGAGCGTTGCCGAAATTTCCGAAATTCACCGCGGGTGCTTTTTCCGATCCGGGCTGCGCGTTGAAGAAGGGCCGGGCTTGAAAGCCAAACATCTTGTTGAGCATGTTGGTCGGGAAAGTTCCGAGCGCGGTGTTGTAGTCCTGCACCGCGGCGTTGAAATTATTTCGCTCCACGGAGATTCGATTCTCGGTTCCTTCGAGTTGCGCCTGCAAAGTCTGGAAACCTTCCGTCGCTCGAAGCTGCGGATAATTTTCACTCACTACCAGCAAACGCGAGAGCGCGTTACTCAATTGTCCCTGCGCTTCCTGGAATTGCTGTAGTTGCGCCGCGTCTGTCGGCGCCTTATTCGGATCGAGCTGCACGCGGCCGACACTGGCGCGTGCATTCGTCACTTCGGTCAGGGTTGATTTCTCGAAATTGGCCTCGCCTTGCACCGTGTTTACCAAATTCGGAATGAGATCGGCGCGGCGTTGATAGACCGACTGCACGTCGGCCCACTTCTTGTTCACGTTTTGCTCGAGCACCACGAGCCGATTGTATGTCCCGCAACCGGTCAGCCCATGCAGCGCAAACAACGCCATCAATAACCCGGCGCATCTCGACGTGAATGTTTTCATAGATGCCGAGACGTTCGCGAATCGTCTCGGCAAGTCAATGCGCGTGGCGCGCCGGTAAATTTCACGGTAGTTTGCGCAGCAGAATTTTTTCATGGAACGCCCCGTCGCAATTTCCTACGCAGTCTTCGCGCTGCTCTTGATTTTGGTTGCCGCTCTCGGCCTGGGCACGCCCTTTATTGCCGCGCTTTTTTGTTATCTGGCGCTGAAGAAATTTGCCTTTACCGGACGCCGCTGGATCGCGCTCACGTTATTCCTGATTCTCTTTGCCGCCGTTTTCGCCGGCTTCGTTATTTTCATTACCAAAGGCGCGCGCGCCTTTCCCGAAATTGCCGAGCAATCCATTCCGCGCGTGGTGAAATTCACTCAGGACCACGGAATCGAGCCGCCCTTCACCGACATGGAAAGTCTTAAGGCCCTCACGCTCGATAGCGTGCGCGATGCCTTCGGTCAGCTGAGCAAATACGTCCGGATCGCGACCAAGGAATTTGTCTTTCTTATTATCGGTATCGTGGTGGCGATCGGCATTTTTCTGAATCCGGATTTTGAATCGAGGCCACACGGGCGCGCGGGCCCGCTCGATTTGTATTCCTATTACACCGGGCGGATCAAAGAACGGTTTGCGTCGTTTTATTCCAGCTTCGAAACGGTCATCGGCGCGCAGATTATCATCTCCGCCATCAACACCGCTTTCACGGCCGTGTTCCTTTTTGTTTCCGGTCTGCGTTACGCCACCCTCGTGATGATTCTCACTTTCATTTGCGGACTCCTGCCGATCGTCGGCAACGTCATCAGCAACACCATTATTGTCTGCATCGCCTTCATCGCCTCACCGAAACTCGCCGGGGCCGCGCTCATTTTCCTAGTCCTCGTGCACAAGTTCGAATACTTCCTCAACAGCCGAATCATCGGCGGCCGGATTCAAAATCCGATGTGGCTGACCTTGCTCGCGCTGCTCATTGGCGAACAGCTCATGGGAATTCCGGGAATGATTCTCGCGCCGGTCGTCCTCAGCTTCATCAAAGTGGAGATGAAGAAAATTGGCATGGACGATTCCGATTTCGAACGGCCGACCACGGAGACATTGCCGCGCCGCGAACTGACGCGTGTCTAGCTCTCGTTAGGCGTGGCGGCCGCCGGTTCGGGCTCCGCCACAACCGGCTCTTCTAGTTTAGGCGCGGTCGGGAGATAACGCTTTCGCAATTCGTCCGCATTCGGCAATTCATCGAGATTGCGCAGGCCAAAATGCTCCAAAAAAAACTGAGTCGTTTCGTAGAGTAGTGGACGCCCCGGCACTTCGGCGCGCCCAGCAATTCGCACCAGGCCGCGCTCCATCAAATTTTGCAACACGCCTTCGACGGCGACGCCCCGAACTGCTTCGACATCGGCGCGCGTAATCGGCTGGCGGTAAGCAATAATCGCCAACGTCTCCAGCGACGGCGGCGTGAGACGATGAGGTTTCGGCGCGGGAAAAAGCTGGCGAACCCATTGCGCGTAAGCCGGCTCACTAGCGAGCTGCCAGCCTTCCGATTTTTCGACAAGCTGAAAGGCATGTTGCTGCTCGATGTATTCGACTTTCAGCTGTTCGAGCGCGGCCGAAATGTTGGCTTCGGTCACTTTCGCGAACTCGTTAGGCAAAAGTTCGTCCGCATCGCCCGCGCCTTTGATTGCATCTTTCAACTCACGCGTGCTTAGCGGTTTTTGCGCGCTGAAAAGCAAAGCCTCTACAACTTGCACGAGTGTCATCAGTTGAGCCCGATCGCAGATTGAATCGCGTCCGCGATGCGATCGGCCTGGCGATCGATCTGCGACAACTCGCGTCCTTCGATCAGTAGACGAATTTTCGGCTCAGTGCCGGAATAGCGCAGCAAAACGCGTCCTTTGCCATTCAGCTCTTTCTCGGCGTCGCCGACCAGTTTCATCACATCGGCTAATTTTTCTAGCGGCGGTTTTTCTTTTACCTTCAGGTTGCGCTGCGCCTGCGGATATTTCGACAAACACCGTTTGAGTTCGCTGAGCGGTTTGCCGGTCGATTTCATGATGCGCAAGATTTGCAGCGCGCAAACGATACCGTCGCCCGTCGTGCCAAAGTCGCGAAAAATCATATGGCCGCTCTGTTCCCCGCCGACATTCAGATCGCGCTTTACCATTTCTTCGATGACGTAACGGTCGCCGACTTTCGTGCGCAGGACTTTTCCGCCGGCGGAATTGATCGCTTCGTCCAGCCCGAAGTTGCTCATGATAGTCGCGACCAAAGTATTTTCGCGCAAGCGTCCCGCGCCTAACAAGTCAGTTGCGGCAATGGCGAGAATCTCGTCGCCATCGACAATTTCGCCTTTCTCATCGCAAAGGAGAACGCGATCGGCATCGCCGTCATGGGTGATGCCGACTTCCACGCCGGTCTCTTTGACGATGCGCTGAATTTCCTGCGGATGAGTGCTGCCGCAATCGGCGTTGATGTTTGTTCCGTTCGGTTCGTTGTGCGCGACGATGAGATCCGCGCCCAGCTCACGCAGAATGCACGGCGTCGATTTGTAAGCGGCCCCGTTCGCGACATCTACGGCGATGCGCATTTTTTCCAACGACATGCCGCGCGGAAAACTGGCCTTGGCAAACTCGACATACCGACCGAGCGCATCATCGATGCGCCGCGCGCGACCAATTTTTTTGGCAGTTGGTCGGACCGAATCAATCTCGCCGGAAAAAACCAGCTGCTCGATTTGTTCTTCGATCTGATCGTCGAGCTTGTAACCGTCATGCCGAAAAAATTTGATGCCGTTGTCTTCGTAGGAATTGTGCGAAGCGGAGAGAACGATGCCCGCGTCAGCGCGGAGCGAGCGCGTGATGTAAGCAACGCCGGGCGTCGGGAGCGGACCGATGACGAGCACATCGACGCCTAACGAAGTGATTCCGGCAACAAGCGCGTTCTCCAACATGTAGCCGGAAAGACGCGTGTCTTTGCCGAGAACAATTTTCGGGCGCGCGCCCGAGGGATGTTCGCGCGGATTGAGTTTGGTGAAAACGTGCGCAGCGGCGCGGCCGAGTTTGAGCGCTGTTTCCGCGGTCACCGGCTCGACGTTCGCCACTCCGCGAACCCCGTCCGTGCCGAAAAGTTTATTGCGCTGCGTCACGGAGAAGATTGAACCGCGCTTCGTTAGGTTCGTAAACCGATTTTCCGTGCTGGCACGCCGCCCCAGATCTCGTAGGCGGGAATGTTCTCCCTCGCCACCGCGCCGGCCGCGACAATCGCACCGGCACCGATCCTAACATTCTTCAGGACCACAACGTTCGCGCCTAACCAGACATCGGATTCGAGAACGATCGCTCCTTCTGCGCCGTCCAGTTGTTGATTCATCGGTAAATCGCGGCGCGCGCTCCCGTGATCGTGATCGATGAATTTGCAGCCGGACCCGATCAGACAATCGGCGCCGATCTCAACGCGCTGGCGCACGTTGAATTCGCAACCAAAGCCAACGAAGACGCGGTCGCCGATCATGATCGATGGGCCGGGCGCGTAAATGCCGTCGAATTTGAAATAGATGTCGTGCTCGAGCCGGCAATTTTTGCCTAACGAGACCTGATGCGGCCAGGTAACATGAACTTTCGGTAGCAAAGTTCCTGCGCCGATCTGCATTCCAATCATGCGCCACCAGATGGTGCGCATTTCGGCGATGATCGCGGCGCAATTGGCCCGGAGACGAAACATCGCGCGGCCAGCCGTCGCGCTCATCGGAATTCTAGGGCACCGCGATGCGTTGCCGGTCGTGATCGGAGAAGAAGACGCATTCGTTTTCCAGCCCCAGGAGCGTGGCCCATTTCAGTGGGAATTTTTGCAGGTCGATGTTGCGCGTAATCACGCCCGCCCAATCGCGATATTCACCTTTCAAAATATCGCCGAGCCTGTTCTGACTGCCGCTGATGGGCGTGAGATAAAGGCCGTTCACCGGCGCGCCGAAGGTGTTGTAATCGTTAAATTCGTTAAAGGCATGGATGGTGTCGGGCAGCCAAAGCGATTTGCGATCGGCATACCACGAGATGGCCCATGGCATGTCGGAAGCGATAATTTCATTTGGCTTCATCCAGGCATTCAGCACGGAAATGTAGGGTGGAACGTAGGGCGGCCAGCGAATGGTGCGCGTCGTCGGGGTGAGAAAAGTGAAGGCGATCGGCACTGAACATATGAGGAAGAGCAAGGTGAGAAACCCGATGCGCGCGAGGCGAAATTCTATTTCCAGCCGGTTCCACTGCACGAGCAAATAGGCGAGCCCGTAACAGGTCATGATCGGGACGAAGAGCAGATGCAACTGGTTCGCGGCGAAGCCGAGTTCTTCGCTCAAGCCATAGATCGACATCCCGATAAAAGCGAAACCCCACATGCACAAAACCAGCCAGCGCATCGCGGCGGTTTCGGGTTTCCTAAAAATGTGAAGCAGGCCGGCGAAAAACATCAACGCGACAAAACTCCATCCGAAATATTGGAGGAGCAGTCCGATCTGCGAAACGGTGTTGCCGGTAAACTTATTCTTGAAATGACCCAGCCCGACATCTGCCAGGTCGAGTTCGACGCGGCGCATGTGTCCCGCCTCGGGATGATT
>JALZAX010000194.1 GCA_030948055.1 Verrucomicrobiota bacterium
CTGAGCAGCTCCTCTTTCGTCGTGCCGGTGGCGAGGAGCGAAATAATTTCCTCCTGCGGCAGCGGCGGTTCGCTGCTGAAAATCGCCTGCGGCTCATTCACCGTTCCGTAAACATAAACATGCACGGTGTAATCGCGGATGAGCGACGTGCCTTGCAGATCGATTCCCGGATTAAGCGGATCGCTCGGATTGAAGTAAACGAAACCTTGTTGTACTTCGAGCCGGCTAAAGGGCAGCGTCGCTTCCACATTCTGTAATCGCACCGAGCCCTCGATTTTCGGCTGCAGACCGGTGCCGGTTAACTTCATGTCCACGAGCGCGTCGCCGTTCGCCAGATTTCCGCGAATGACAAACGGATCTTTGGTTTTGATCGCGACGTCGAATTTCCAATCGCGCAGCGGCGGATTCGGGAACGAAAGATCCGGCGTGTCCGAAGGCGGCTTCGGTCCGGGTGCGGGACGGCCGGGCAAACCAATCGGAATCAAATCGATATTTTTCAGAAATTGACTGTTCGTTAGGCCAACGTCACCGCTGACTGTTGCACTCGTTAGGGGACCGGCCACGTGCACATTCGCATCGGCGCGCACCGTCATGTCGTCATTGCGCGCCACCAGCACCGCTTCCGCTTTCAATTGTAGATCGAAATTCGGATCGGTCAGTTTCGAAAAGGTCATCCGGCCGGTGACCGTGAAAGGTCCACCGGCCAGATCGCCGTGAAAATTTTCCAGGTTCAGTGTGTCGTTCGTGAAAGCGACGCGTGCGGTGAAATTGGTCAACGCTGGCAGCGTCGCGTTGCTGAAACGCGCGACGTTGATTTTCGCGTCGGCCGAACCACTCAAGACGGGCTTGGCGATCGTGCCGTTTACATTCACATCGAGCGCCAGATCGCCATCGATCCGCTCCAGCGCGGGCACGAATTGCCGTACGAAATTCACCGAGCTGCGCGGCAGGTTGATTTTCGCGGTCAGCGGCGTGTTCTCATCGAATTTCTTTTCTTCGAGAATACGCCCGACATTCAAAGGCAAACTGGCGGTAATCGCGACCGGCTGAATCTTCGACTGGGTAATTTTTCCATTCGCGGTCAGCTGATTATTTTTCATCTCGGCCGTGAGATCGAAACTGGCCGGATCGAAATTCGGCGCCTTGGGCGAACGCAGCTCCCGCGCTTGCACCACGAGTTGCGCAGTCATGTCGGAGAGCGTCCCGCCGGCGTCGAGTTTAATGCTGAGCAAACCAGAGCCGACCGATTTGGCCCCGATGTCTTCGGATAATTTTTTCAGGTCGAGATTTTCCGATTGAAAAGTGATCGCGACTTTTCCGTTCGGATCGAAAACCGGTTTATCCGTCCCGACATTTTTCCAGATGAAAGGGACCGCCACATAACCAGTGGCGTATTTCGCTTTTCCCTGGTCGATCTCAATCTTCGAAATCTCCAGGGTGTTGCCGTTCGATTCGCCCACCGCCTGGAAATTCATCTTATCGCTTCCGAAAAAAATGAGCGGCACCGAAAGACCGTCCGGCGCGTAAGTCGCGTCCACGCGCGCCTGCAAGCCTTGCAGATTTGCGTAGCGGCCTTTCTCCAAAGCCAGCTTCAGTTCGCCGGAGTTGTTGAAGTTCGCCGCCTGGCCGCTGCCGTTCCAATCGACCGTGAGCGAACCGGCGAAGTCGTTTTTGTTTCCGGCGGCGGCGAGGAATGGTTTGAATTGCGCCAGATCGGAGATGTTCGCCGCCAGGCTGCCCTTGTAGCGATGGGGCGGGTCGATTCCGAATCGTCCATTCGCGCGCACGAAATCGTGCGCGTTCATCGACGCGGTCAGGTCGTTCAAGTAAACAACGTTGTTCGCGGTCGTGCCTTGGGCGCTCAGTTCCTGCACGGTGAGATTGCGCGCGACGATGTTCGATCCGTAAAGCTGGAACCAGCCGGCGCCGAGTTGCTGCTGATAATTGAGGCCGCCGCTGCCTTGCAAGGCGCCAGTCGCGAGCGCTTCCCCGGTCCAGAAGGCGCCGAGATGCGGCAGGTCTAACGAGAAGTTGACCGTGGCGGGTTGCTGCGCGGCTTTGGCAAAATCCTGCGGAAGTTGATACGTCCCGCTGAGCACAATCTGGTTCTCCGCTCGCCTAACGAGTAGTTGCGTGATGTTCAACTGCTGGCCGGCGCTCGTTAATTCGCCGTGCAATCCGTCTACCGCGTAATCTTTCGCCCGCACGTCCTCGACGTCGAACGTCACGTTCGAAGCGAGACCGTCGTAGTAGGACCGCTGCGCATCCGGCGGCGGCATTTGCTTGGTCGCTTTCAATTTCGCGACGAATTTCTGCGCTGTTCCGAGCCCGAAATCGATCGGGCCGCCGGCCAGCGCCACGTCCGCATTCACCGTCTCGTTCGCGACTTTGATCTGACCGTTGATCTCCGCGCTGCCGGTGATCGGCTGCGGCATCGCGGCCGTGATTTCCCCCAGGTCCGGCAACTTGCCGCGAAGCTGAATGTTGGCCGGCACGCGGCCGAACCCGCTCGTGTTCTCGGGCAACTCGGCCGAGCCTTGCAGCGTGATGCTGTTCGCGCCGCGGCTCAGCTCAAGGTCATTGATCTGCGCATGTCCGTTGGCTGCTTTTACGTCGATCTTCGCGTGATCGAAAGTAACGCCGCCCGCGGAGAGGTTATCGATCTGACCGTCGATCGATCCCGTCCACGTCCGGGGTTGATCGGCGGTGCCGGAACCTTTCACGACCAGCTGCTTCACATCCCCGCTGATGCCGGACGGAACCGACTCGGCCGCCTTCGCCGCGCTCTCCGCTTTCTGCTTGTCGCCGGTCACCGTCGTGGCCGCCGCGCCCACGGTCTTCGTTGCGACTTCGGCGGTCTTTTTAACCACGTCGTTTTCCGGCGCGCTGCCGGCCGGCTGGAAATATCTGCGCACCGCGTCGAGCGACGTATCGCGCAGATTCAGATCGATGTTGCTCTGGACCGAGTCGCCCTTTCCGCCGAGCGAGAGGGTGGTGTCGATCTGTCCGCCGGCCACCTTGCCGTGCAAACCAACGGCGAGCTTGTTCTGGCCAATCTGCGACGCGTCGATGTTTACGCTCGCCAGCTGTGTCTGTTCGTCGAGTACCAGATTCCGCAGGTAGAGATTGCGGTTCTCGTAGGTGGTCTGCGCGGTCACATTGGTCCACCTCTTGCCGCTTGCGAGCTGCAACTTCGCGATCCGCAACTCGCCCGGCTTATTCGGAAGCAGTTCGAGAGCGAGATGCTCGATGATCAGATCCTGCGGCTGGGAAACCATGCGCAGATTCACATCGGAAAGAACGAGCCGATCTGGGAAGAACGCCGGCAGAGTGAACTTCTGTTCCTTCTTCGGTTCGATCGTGGGCGCTTTGGCCGGGTCGAGCACGACGGTGGCGTTGCGCAGTTCCACATCCTGTAAGAGCGCTGCAATTCCGCCGCGCAGATAGCCCCATAAGCTGTAATCGACGCGCAGCAGGTCGATATCCGCCGATTGCACGGCAGATGGGCCCGTGGCACTGGCGTGCACATTGCGCAGGACAATCCCGCCGAGAACGGAGCCTTCCACCCGCAGATCGAGTTTCAGATTCTGACCGTCGGCAAGGTGGATGGCGACGCGCCGCACGACCGTTTGCAGAATCGGTCGATGAAAAACGACGAGCCCAAGCAAGAAGATGCCCAGCGCAATCCCGATCCGTTTTGGCCAGGTGCGACGAGCAGTTTTTGGAGCCGTCCCGTTTTCATCCACGAGGGCGCTACTGTATTTCTACGTGGTTAAAGAGCAAACAATCCCAGATGGTAATTGCGTCGTCTCCACTCACGGCGGAATTGTTTCCAGCGCATGAATCCCGACAAACTCTTCGATTATCTCGAGGGCAAACTTTCGCCGGCTGACCGCACGGAGCTGGAAGAAAGATTGATGTCCGACGCGCAGCTGCGGCGGGAATTCAATATCGCGCGCGAGATTCATCGCAGCGGCGGCGGCGCGCGCGAAGTCATCGTGGCGGACGATGATCCGGCGATTGTGCAACGCGGCGCACGGCTCGGTCCGCGCATCGCCACCGCGGCCATGATTTTGGTCATGTTAAACGTAGCCGGCGGCCTGGGAGTCATCGCTTGGAAAAGCAAGAAATCCGAGGGGACCACGCGCAAGGAAGCGGAAATCCGCAAACAGTTGCAGGACTCGTTAGGCGCGGCCGCGCAAAAGGCCATGCCGGCGCCCTTGTTCTCCGCTGATGAAATTCCACTCACCGCCCCGCGGACGGAATGGGAAGACATGGCCAGCCGGATCATCGCTGGCGCAGCGACTTTCGGTGGCTCCGGCACCAAAGGATTACCGGACGACAGCGTCATGACCGTGGTTGTCGATATTCCACAGAGTAGGGCGGCAGAATTTCGCGAAGCTTTGAGCGCCGCTTCGACCATTTCACCGATGCCGGTTATTTTACCGGGCGCGGATTCGGCCGCGCCTGTACCTAACGAGAGATCGATTGTGCAGATTCGCATCACCGCCCCGGCGCGATGATTGCAGTCACGTTTGCGCTGCCTAACGAGAGCTCGGGTTTTGTGCGCCGGATGCGCGAGTCGAATTACGCGACCGAAGTGCGCGTTGTGCACACGGGAGTCGGCGAAAGCGCGGCGCGAAAATCTTTGGTGAATTTCCTCGCGCAGGAATCGCCGCGGATCTTGATCAGCGCCGGATTCGCCGGTGCGACCTCGGAAAAATTAAAGGTCGCTGACATTCTTATTGGCGAGAATTTTTCTGAAACGGCGTTGCTAGAACGCGCACGCGCTCTCGGAGTTGTTGGGAAACTGAAAACCATTCCACAGGTGGCAGACAATGCGTCGGAGCGCGGGGCCATCGCGCAAACCAGTGGCGCGCTCGCGATCGACATGGAAACGGAATTCATCGCCAGCGCCTGCGCAGAACGGAATATTCCGTTGCTTTCTTTACGCGCGATCAGCGATACACCGCGCGCGCCATTTTCCATTCCGCTGCCCGTTTTGTTCGACATGGAAAGACAACGTACGAATTTCGCGGCTCTTTTCGGATACGTTGCCAGGCATCCGTCGAGCGTGAAGCATTTGATCAGGATTGCTCGTCAAACAAACGCGGCGCGACGTTCGTTAGCCGAGGCGCTGGACTCGATTCTGCGCGTCTTGTGAATCCTATACCGGTTCGACGTGCACGAGCACGTCGCTGATGCGGGGATTGGTCGCGCGGATTTTTTCTTTCACTTCATGCGCAATATCGTGTCCATCGCGCACGGAGATTGTGCCATTCACCAAAATGTGCAGATCAACGTAGAAGAAGAGTCCCATTTTTCGCACGAGACATTTCTCGACTTGAGCAACACCGGTCACGCGTTCGGCGGCAGCTTGAATGCTGGCGCACATGTCGCCGCGCGGCGCGGTGTCCATAATTT
>JALZAX010000195.1 GCA_030948055.1 Verrucomicrobiota bacterium
TCGGCACGGACAGAGTCGCCCATCGGCGAATGGAAGGTGCGCGGCGTCGCGAAGCTACCGACGTTTCGCTATGACGAGGAGATGTTGAATCACGGTGAGCGCAGCGGAGACTTCCACATGCTGCCGCCGGGCCCAAACAATCCTGTCGGCGTCATTTGGATTGCCTTGAACAAAAAAGGCATTGGTCTGCACGGGACCGAAAATCCAGACTCGATCGGCCGCTCCGCCAGTCACGGCTGCGTGCGGCTGGCGAACTGGGATATCGTTCGGCTGGCGACGCGCGTAAAAGCTGGCGTCTCCGTTTCGATCTACTAAGCGCAGACCGCTCGTTAGGCAGGTCCCTCGCCGCGTCCGTAAAGTTCGCGCCCGCGAACCGCAGCAGCTATCGTCGACAACATGGCAGCTTCCACTGTGGCCGAATACCTCGCCGCACTTCCCGCGGATCGCCGCGCCGCGCTCAGCGCGGTGCGCAAGGTGATCAATGAGAACCTGCCGGAGGGATATGAGGAGGGCATGCAGTTCGGGATGATCGGCTGGTACGTTCCGCTCTTCATGCATCCGGCGGGCTATGGCGAGAATCCCAAAGTGCCGCTGCCATTGGTTGCGCTCGCCTCGCAGAAGTCGGGCATGGTGCTGCATTTCCTGTGCTTCTACGGTCATCCCACTCTCTCAAGCTGGTTCACCAGCGAATACCAGAAGAGCGGCAAGAAGCTCGACATGGGTAAAGGTTGCGTCCGCTTCAAATCGTTGGAGGACCTGGCTCTCGACGTGGTCGGCCGCACCGTTGCGCGCGTGCCCGTGAAGGAGCACGTGGCTAATTACTCAGCCGCGAGGGCGCGGAAGGTGAAGTAAGATGTAAGAATGCAGAGGGAAGAAAAAGACTTACGTGATCGGACGAAGGCTTTCGCGCTTCGGATTGTGCGCATGTTTTCCGCGCTCCCGAAGACAACGGAGGCGCAGGTGCTTGGGAAACAATTGCTCCGATCCGGGACTTCAATCGGCGCGAATTATCGAGAAGCGTTTCGCGCGCGGAGCAAAGCTGAGTTCATCGCGAAATGCGGCGATTCGTTGCGCGAGATTGAAGAAAGCGCCTACTGGCTGGAACTACTCGTGGAATCCGGAGTGGTCAGCGTAGAAAAGCTCGCACCCTTGCGACAAGAGTGTGAAGAGCTAACCGCGATTTTCGTCACCATCCTAAAGCGAGCGAAGACTTCTTAGTTCGCTTCTTAATTCTTAATTCTTCCTTCTTCCTTCTTCCTTCTTCCTTCTTCCTTCTTCCTTCTTCCTTCTTCCTTTCCCCGATTGACGTTTGATCAGCCAGTGAAATCCTAGCTCAGTGAAAACGCTGATCGCCCTTCTCGTCATTTATCTGGCTACCGTATTTTCGTCGCTGGCCGGGGCGGCGAAGAAGACTTACTCCGGTTCCTACAAAGGCCAGCCCTGCGTTGTCAAAGTGACCTGGTATAACTGGGAGGGTTTGGGCCCGGTTGCCGGGGCGATTCATCTCTCTTCCGGAGCCGTGGTTACTTTCTCCGGCAGCAACTCCCAGCTGGGCGTGATCGAATTAACGGCCGCTGGAGAATCATTTCGTTTGGTGCGAAACGGCGTGGGGAAAGCGGCGTCATGGACCGGTTCCCGATTCTCCTTTTCGGAAGCGCCGGCACCGACGCCAACCCCGAGCCCGACGCCACAATCGAGCTCTGTGACTGAAGAAGTCCTAACTCCCGAGTCGCAAATGCCGCCGCCACGAATGGTCGACGAAACCTACACCGGTTCATGGCGTGGCCAGCAGTTCACCGCGCAAATGCGATGGGCGCCGGCCGATGAACCTCAAGTCGTCCGACGGGGTCGAGGCACGATCACGATGTCGGGAGGTCAGAAGTTTTCCATCGAGGGATGGCAGCCGAGCGCCGATGCCGCAGAGTTCAACATCAAACCGGACGCGAGCGGCGAAACCTACAAGACAACGAAAACCACCCGCGATGGAAGTGAGGCTTGGGAGAGCAGCTCGCTAACTCTAACGCAAACGAAGTGATCCTCGGGTTCGCGGCACCAAACCCCGGCCTAATAATCGCGCGGTCGACGTAATCAGAATTTACGAAATGCCTTTGGTCACACTTTGCAAAGTCTGACCACAGTAAGTCTGACAATGACTTAATGGATTGCCAGACATAGACTAGCTCGTATTTGAGGCTGCTCCAGAAGGATTCGATGAAGGCGTTATCGTAGCAGTTGCCGTAAGCCCATCCGCTTCCTCGTAGAATTTATATCAGCACCCGTCGATGTCGCGAGACGTTTCGGTCCGAGCTCTCCACGGCGAGTCTTCGACCGGACTGGCCTCAAAAACGCGAAGGAAGCCCGCCCGTGCCGTTGCCAGAATGCCACTGTGGCGATACTCTCGAAACATGAGCACCGTTGCCGAAATTGAAGCTGCCATTGAGCAGTTGCCCACCCAACAGATGTTGGAAGTGGCAAATTGGCTGGACGAGCGTCGCGGAATGATCGCCACCTCCGAAGCCCTCTTTCAGCAGCTCGACGAGGAAGAAGGCGCACTCGCCGGCAAGCAATGGCTCGGCAAGTAGCGCGTGGCGAAGTCTGGATGATCGATCTAGGCATGGCCGCCAAGGTCCGGCCATGTTTGATTCTGAGTGTGGCGTTCCGAGACGATGAAAAAGCAGTGGTAACATATGTAGCGCGCAGCACCGAGAGACGTGGCGGACGCTTCGAGGTAGAGCATATCGCACCTCATTTCCTCCCGGGCGTTTTTGACGCGCAAAATCTCGGCACTGTGCCCGTCTCGAAGCTGGAGCGGTTCCTGACCCGGCTGCCCGCAGACAAACTCGCGGCGGTGGAAACTGCTGTGCAGCGCTGGCTCGGCTTTATCGCCAACGACGACGCGGCTCAGTAAGGGCTCGGAGTGCCGAAGCGGATCGCGGCTTGATGATCATCCTGCGCGAGACTATTTACAGACCATGCCCGCCACATTTTCAATCAGTGAGGCGAAACAGCGACTCGGGGAAATCGCGGATCGGGCGCTGGAAGGCGAGCAGATCGTGATCGTGCGCAAGTCGAAGCTACTTGTCCTCAAGCAGCTCGAAATTCCCGAGCCGGTGCCGATGCGCCCGCATGGATACTTTGCGGATTGCTATGATAAGGCGGAGGCGAGAGCTTCTAATAAACTCGGCGCTCGCTCGGCGCGGAAGATCGTAAAGTGAGGCAGTGGGAGATCCATCTCTTTCCCTTCGAGAAGGAAAGGCCGCATCCCGCAGTCATCATCTCCAACGATGAGCGTTGTTTGAACGACGATCTTGATTACGTGAATGCGCTGATCTGCACTTTAGCGAAGATCAATCGCGAGGCAAAAAAGAACGAGATCATTCTCAATGGCGCAGACGGTCTTGATTGGAAAACCGCGGTTCGCTGCGATGTGATTTATCTGCTGCCGAAAGCAGAGTTCAAAGAACAGCGGGGCAAGGTAACTCCGCCGCGGCGCGTCGCGATCGCGCGTAAGATCGCTGAAACTCTTCGGCTGCAAATGAGCTGATCGTGGCTCACGATAACTGCGGGCATTTTGAAAACGAATCTTACGAAGCGCCGATTCAAAGCTCCGAAGCGAAGTTCTTGCGCGTTGTGCAAACCGCATAAGCGCGGCTGGGAAGATAAGAAAACAACGGGTGAAGTGCGAACTGCGATGAAGCACGCGCAGGAGCTTCGGGAAAACGGATTTGTGGGATAAAAGTTCGTTTCGGCAAGATGCCGAAACCAGCACGCTGGAAGCGTGCGCTCCCCAGAGTTTATGCGGGCTGAAGGTCAGCAGTCACGTAACGCGTCTGATTGAGGACGGCGTCGCTCACGTTGACAGGCAGAGATTTGAGTAACTCGCGAATGCTGAATTCCTGCTGGCCGACAACTTCGATGCCAATCACCTGACCTTCACTATCGAGATCGAGCATGATCAAGCGCTCTCCTGATTCGAAGCGTTTCGTCTGTGCAACTTTGCCGGCGCGAAGCCGGACATAGGCAGCAGTTGCTTCGGTGTCGATCTCGACGACCGGCGGCTGCGTGATCGCGTCTATTCCCCGTATCTGTGATGATCCAGCAGTCATTTGTTTTTACCTCGGCGACGATGGTGAGCATACCACGGTTGAAGGAACGTGAGAAAAGCCAAATCATGCCACCGTGATTGCCGCGGCGCGGCGGTGTCTTGAGGATTTTCGCTGGTTCTCGAATCGTGAACATCGCTTGTTCAACGGTGAAGTCGCGTTCACGTGCGCGTTTCGCGATGTGGGAGGTGTCGTGAAATTCGTAAGGCATCGCGAAAAAGGAAGTTCGTTTCGGCGCCACGCCGAAACCAGCACGCGAGACGCGCGCGCTACCCATTCGCGTAAATCTTCGCGCCTTGCGCTACAAACTCTCTCGATTTTTCCTGCATTCCTGATTCCAGAGCTTCGGATTCCGTGAGTCCTTGTTCCGCTGCATACTTGCGTACGTCTTCGGTTATTTTCATGGAACAAAAGTGAGGACCACACATGCTACAGAAATGAGCTGTCTTAGCACCTTCTTGAGGTAATGTCTCGTCGTGGTAGCTACGTGCGGTTTCCGGGTCTAACGAGAGGTTGAATTGATCTTCCCACCTAAACTCGAACCTCGCCTTGCTAACTGCGTTATCCCGGTATTGGGCGCCGGGATGTCCTTTAGCCAGGTCAGCAGCATGCGCGGCTAGCTTGTAGGTGATGACGCCGGTTTTGACGTCGTCTTTGTTAGGTAAGCCTAAGTGTTCCTTCGGCGTGACGTAGCAGAGCATGGCGCAGCCATACCAGCCGATCATGGCGGCGCCGATCCCGCTGGTGATGTGGTCGTAGCCGGGGGCGATGTCGGTAGTGAGCGGGCCTAAGGTGTAGAAGGGCGCTTCGTGGCACCATTCGATTTGTTTTTCCATGTTCTCTTTAATCAAATGCATGGGGACGTGGCCGGGGCCTTCGTTCATGACTTGCACGCCTTTGGCCCAGGCGCGCGTGGTCAGGTCGCCCTGGACTTTGAGTTCGGCGAATTGGGCTTCGTCGTTGGCGTCGGCGATGGAGCCGGGGCGGAGTCCGTCGCCAATACTGAAGCTGACGTCGTAGGCGGCCATGAGGTCGCAGATGTCGTCCCAATGTTCATACAGGAAGCTTTCCTTGTGATGGGTGAGACACCATTTCGCCATGATGGAGCCGCCGCGGCTGACGATGCCGGTCATGCGGCGCGCGGTCATGGGGACGAAGCGGAGGAGGACGCCGGCGTGGATGGTGAAGTAGTCGACGCCTTGCTCGGCCTGCTCGATGAGGGTGTCGCGGAAGATTTCCCAGGTGAGGTCTTCGGCGCGGCCGTTCACTTTCTCGAGGGCCTGGTAGATGGGGACGGTGCCGATGGGCACGGGCGAG
>JALZAX010000196.1 GCA_030948055.1 Verrucomicrobiota bacterium
ATGTAACGCTCGTCGGTGAGAAGATCCTGCACCTGATAAGTGTCGGAATCCATTGCGCCAAACTCGCCCACGGGCACGTGGATGTAGGAACTGCGCGTGAGGAACGGATCGAGATTAAGAACCACGAGAATGATGTTGTCCTTCGCCGGCGTCATCTTGCCGTAAAACAAAATGGAATCGCTGTCTGAAGGGTAGAAACGCAGGTTGTCGTAGAAATGCAGGGCGCGGTTTTCCTGACGGATGCGATTTAAACGCGTGATCCAATCCTTGATGTTGCCTTCCGCGTTCCAATCGCGCTCCTTCCACTGATACTTCTCGGAATCGAGATACTCTTCGCGATCGGGCAACGCTGCGTTCTCGCACAGCTCGAACCCGCTGTAGATCCCGTAGACACTCGAGAGCGTCGCCGCCAGCACAGCACGAATCATGAAGGCCGGTCGGCCGCCTTCCTGCAAATGAAACGGCAAAATGTCGGGCGTGTTTGGAAAAAGATTGCCGCGAAAATATTCGCGCATTTCGCTTTGCGTCAGCTCACTGAAGTACTCGGTGAATTCTTCCTTCGTGTTTCGCCAGGTGAAGTAGGTGTAGCTCTGTTGAAAACCCGCTTTCGCGAGCGCCTTCATCATCTTTGGTTTGGTGAATGCTTCGGAAAGAAACACGGTGTCAGGAAATCGGGCGCGAACATGCCAGATCAAATATTCCCAAAACGGAACCGGCTTGGTGTGTGGATTATCCACACGAAAAATGCGGACTCCCCGCTCGGCCCAGAAAAGAATGATGCTGACCATTTCATCCCAGAGCTGTTGCCAGTTCGGGCAGCGAAAATTCAGCGGATAAATGTCTTCGTATTTTTTCGGCGGATTTTCGGCGTACTTGATGGTGCCGTCCGGCCGCTTGTAGAACCACTCGGGATGCTCTGCGACGTAGGGATGATCGGGCGAACAGTTGATCGCAAAATCGAGCGCGATCTCCATCCCGCGATTGCGTATTTCCTGCTGCAACCAGTCAAAATCTTCCAGCGTGCCTAACGAGGGCTCCACATCCTTGTGCCCGCCGCCATTCGGCGCGCCAATGTATCGATTGCCAATTGCGTAGGGCACACCTGGTTCGCCTGGCTCGCTCGTGACGGAATTGTTGCGGCCTTTGCGGTTGGCGAAACCGATCGGATGAATCGGCGGAAAATAAATGACGTTGAAACCCATCGCCTTTGCATCGTCCACGCGCGCCAAACAATCGCGAAAGGTCGAGCCGTGATCGCCGCGGCCTTCCGCCGACCGGGGAAAGAATTCGTACCACGCCGACGTCCGCGCGCCGACGCGATCAACCGTCACACGCGGCGGCGGCGCATATTGCGTGGCGGAAGTTCGATCGGGATAAGTCGCCATCAAAACTTCGAGCTCGCCGGAATGCGCGATGGCATCGATCTGCGCGTTTTCGCTCGTCCGGATCAAGTCGGAGATTTCTCGAAGCCGATGACTATCCTCGGAATGTCCCGCACGCCGCGCCGCCTCCTCAATCAAGGCCGCGCCTTCGAGTGTCTCACTCGTTAGGTTCTCGATTCCGGCTTTGAATTTCGCGGCAAATTCGTGCTGCCATCCTGCGAAACCATCGGCCCACGCTTCGACCGTGTATTCGTAGGTCGTATTCTGGTAGAGCGAACAAACCCCGCGCCAACGATCGTTTCCGAGGTGAACCATCGCGGTGTCGTGCCAGCCTTGTTCGCCGAAAGTGCGCCACTTTAGCCGCGCCGCTACGACATCGTGTCCATCTTTGAAGACATCGGCTTCGACGACCAAATCTTCGCCAACGGCGCGCTTAATCGGATAGCGGCCGCCATCGACAAGCGGTTGCAAATTTTCGATGACGGCAGTCGGAAAAGCCCGGGGCGGCATGGGCCTCAATCAAGCGAACTTACTCCGCTGCGAAAGCCTTTTCTGCGCGACGACTTGCGCGAACTCCGACGCGCGCAAGCCGAAGGCTTGCTACCTTCCTAGCCGGCGGTTGAGCGAAGCGACACCGCCGGAATGGCAAAGGTCAATAGCGCTACACCCCGGCCGGGGTGATAGCATCGCCCGTTGTTCTGTCACCCCTTCCGGGGTGCGGGTTCTCAAACGACTCCGGTGGTGTCGCTTCGCTCAACCACCGGCTAAAGAGGCTGACAACCCGGTGGGTTGCGCTCATCCGGGACTTGAAGAGAAAATGCGGCTACACCGCGAAATAAAAGGCGCACTCGTAGAGACCGGAGGTGCGCGTCTCTTCCCGGCGGACAGAAGTGCCCAGCACTGCTTCAAACATGTCCTGCTCCAATCGTCCGACGATTGGATAGAGGTCGAGCAAATTCATGATGGGCGAATGACATTCGAGAATCTGCGTGCCGCCTTCCGATTCCTCGGTGATGAATTGCGACATGTAACCTTCTGCTTCGCGCTGCTTGACCAGCCACTTCGCGCGATCAGCCACTGTCTCGCCTTTCACCTTCGCTTTCAGGGCCGCGGTTTTTTTCTCGAAGACGTTGTAGAGTAGCTTCTCCGGCGCATTCGCTCCGTAGATTTCCTTGCTTGAGTTTAGCAATTGCAGGGTCAGATCATTGCTATCGCTCGGAAAAAGATCGTGCGTCCGGCGCGTCAACCGATAAACCATCTCCGGCCGGCCCATTTTTTGCGGACGCCGCCAGGTGTCGAGATAGCCGTCCCGCTCAAGCGTCAGGCAATGCTGCTTGATGCCCATGTAGCTCATCTTCATGCGCGCCACGAGTTCGTTAACGGACAGACCCTTGGTCCGCTTAAGTGTGTTTAGTATTTCCAGTCGCTGCGTGCGGCCGATTTCGGCTAGTAATTGTTGATTCAAAGGGGGCCTCCTTGGCTTGGGCGGACATTACCCGTAAGTGTCTTGGTAAGACAACACCAAAAAATCCGCAACCGCCAGCCCCGAAACGAATTACGGTTCTGCGATGCGCAGCTTGGAAATCGGGTCGAAAAGATGCGCCTTTTTCAAATTAAGCTCGAACTGCATGCGATGCCCGGCTTCGCGATGGTCGAGCGAGCTTTGACTGCGGCAAACCACGGTATGGGCGCCGGTTTGCAGGTAGAGATTGGTCTCCGCGCCCATCGGTTCGACGATGTCGACCACGGCCGGGAAGCTGGCCGCTGATTCCTTCCCTTTCTCGAACTGCGCGATTTCCACATCCTCGGGCCGAATCCCGAGCAAAAGCGGTTTGCCGACAAATTCGCGCGCGGCCGAACGTCCCTCCAGCGGTAGCCGCACTTCGATCGTGCCGCCTTCAATCTCGCGAAATAGCAGCGCATCGCGCTCTTCCTTCAAAGTGCCGTTGATGAAATTCATCGGCGGACTGCCGAGAAAGCCCGCGACGAAAAGGTTGATCGGCTCGTTGTAAAGTTTCAGCGGCGTGTCGTTTTGCTGCACCACGCCGGCATTCATCACCACAATTCGATCGCCCATCGTCATCGCTTCGATCTGATCGTGCGTGACGTAAATCATCGTCGCCTGCAATCGCTGATGCAGCTTGGTAATTTCCGTTCGCATCTGCACGCGCATCTTGGCATCGAGATTGGAGAGCGGTTCATCGAAGAGAAAAACTTTTGGCTGCCGCACGATTGCCCGACCGACCGCGACCCGCTGACGTTGACCGCCGGAAAGAGCTTTCGGTTTGCGCTCCAGTAATTCTTCAATGCCGAGAATCGCGGCCGCGTCTTGCACCCGTTTCTTGATTTCGGTTTTCGGAAACTTCCGCAGCTTTAAACCAAAAGCCATGTTGTCGTAGACCGACATGTGTGGGTAAAGCGCGTAGTTCTGGAAGACCATCGCGATGTCGCGATCTTTCGGCGGAACGTCGTTGACGCGCCGATCGCCAATGAAAATGTCGCCACGCGAAATTTCCTCGAGCCCGGCAATCATCCGCAACGTGGTCGATTTTCCGCAGCCGGACGGACCGACCAGGACAACAAATTCACGATCGGCGATGTCGAGACTGACGTCGCTGACGGCGGTCACGTCCCCGCCTTTTTCGCCCGGGTAAATCTTGTAAACGTTCTTAACGCTGACCTTGGCCATGAGCGCGGTGAAAGTACGGCGCGACGATCGCGAGGGTCAATCACCAACTCCGGTGAAAGGCAGCGGCGCGACTTTTACTTTGATCGCGCCCGCGTGCAGTTCGTTTCCGATTTGGTTGAAGCCGCGCTTTACAAATCCGAGCGCGATATTTTTCTGTAGCCTCACACTCGAAATTGCACTCGTGATCCGACCGACATCCTTTCCGTCACTGCTCGTTAGGCGCTGGTCCGCGCTGAGCGGTGTGTCGGAAACTAGCCCGCTCAAACGTTTGTTTGTCTGGCCGGACATTCGCATTCGCGAAATAACTTCCTGCCCGATGTAGCAGCCTTTCCCATAGTCGATCGTCTCCGCTTCCAGATTGGCTTCGGTCGGAATAATTTCTTCGGAGAGTTCGCGTCCCCACCGTGGAATTCCCCGCTCGATGCGAAGCGTCTCGGCGGCGGCGTCATCGCAAAACGAAAACCGAGTTGTGAGTTGAGAGAGAATCTCGTCGCTTTGATTGCGCACCACCCAGATATCGACGCCATCACCACCAAAGCGCCGCGATCGCACACCTGCAACATCATCCCCGACAATGTGAAAAAGCGCGAACTGCTCAGTCACATCTTCCACCCGCACGTCATCCGCGATGATGTAGCGCTCCAGACGCGCCGGTAGCGTTTCGCGAACTTCGGCGTCGGTATCGACCAGGAACGCTTCGCTTTCCGACCGAAAAAATCCGTCCGCGTTTATCTTTCCTTTCGCGTTCAAAACACAGGCGTGAATCGCGACATTGTCGCTCGCCTTCCGTAGATCATTGCTGACTTGTCCGTTGAGATAGCGAAGTCTATCCGCGCCCGTGATACGAAATTTTGCCCGGTCCGAAAGATTGAAAAACGTGCCGCGCTCCGGCCTGACGAGTGCCGACATCTGAGCTACTGACCGCTAGGAATCGGCCTTCCCAAAAAGTCGACTAAGGAAACTGCGGCGAACTTCCGGCTCCTCCTCTTTCTCGGCTTTCGCGACTTCTTTGACGGCGACGGCGGTTTCGGAAACAACCGATTGCAGCGGCTCTGTCTCCGTCTTGGTGAAGACTTTTTCGCGAACTTCTACTTCGCGTTCCGTTTCTTTGGGCTCTTCTACTTTTGCCGCGATCGCTTCCTCTTTCTTTGCCTCGACCGCTTCTTCACGTTTTTCTTCGCTCGGCTTTTCTATTTTTTCCGGCTTCGGTTCTTCGGCCTTGTCCTCGATCAGTTCGATCCGCTTCTCTTCGATCTTTTCCTCGCGCTTTTCCTCCTCGTCAGCCTTGGCAACGATTTCTTCTTCGCGTTTCTCAGCGCTCGGCTCCTCAATCTTCTCAGCG
>JALZAX010000197.1 GCA_030948055.1 Verrucomicrobiota bacterium
GTCCGCGCGGAAACTCCGAGGCAGTGTCGGATGGCTACTTCACTACACTTGGATTGAAAATTATCGACGGCCGTGATTTCACGATCGAAGACAGCGACGCCAAGCAACCGGTGGCGATTGTTAACAGTAGCTTCGCCCGCAAATATTGGGGCAACGAAAGCCCGATCGGCCGTCGCATTCGCCAGTTCGATCCCGCAAAACCAGAGGAATGGCGCACGATCGTTGGAGTCGTGCCGGACACGCTCATGCAAGGGCCGTTTAATCAGCAAACGGACAACGCTGGCTTCTACATTCCATTACTCGGTGCGCAGCCCGCTCCGCAATTCGTGACAGTGGTGGTGCGTCCGCATCCGGGACAAAATGCCGATACGCTCGCGCCCATTCTCGGCAAAGCGGTAGCCTCGCTGGATTCCAATCTGCCAACGTATTTCGGCGGAACGCCGGCGCGGTTGCATGATGAAATTCTCGGAGTCAATCGCATAACGGCCTCGCTCTTCACCATCTTCGGTATCGCCGCCGTCGTCCTGGCCGCAGTCGGTCTGTATGGCGTGATGAGTTTTTCGGTCAATCAGCGCACCCAGGAATTCGGTATCCGCATGGCACTCGGTGCCGACTCTGGCCGGATTCTCGGGATGGTCATGAAACAAGGCGCGTGGCAATTAGCCATCGGTCTAACTATCGGCGTCGGCACGGCCGCTATGCTCGTTGGGCTAATCGGCGCAGAGAACCTGCAGAATTTTCTTTTCCGGGTGAAAACGAACGACATTCTCAGTGTTTACTTCGCCGTTGCCGGATTGCTCGCCCTCGTCGCCGCCGCCTCCATCTTCGTCCCGGCCCGACGCGCCACCCGGGTAAACCCGATCGTGGCCTTGCGGGCGGAGTAGGTCCGTTAATTTTGCTTGCCCTAACGGGCGCGCCTGCCTATCTGGGAGAGTCATTTAGCCACCAACCTATGAAAAAAACCATCCTCTCCTTAACCGTCGCTTTAATCGGTATGGCCTTTCTCTGCTCTTGTGCAACCAAGAAGAATGAGACCATGACCACCACTTCGAGCAGCTCAGAGATGAGCGCGAAGAAGGGCACCGGCACCGCGACCTCGACCAAGAAATCGACCTCCACGATGAAGAAGAGCTCGACCAAGAAAAAGAGCATGGAAGAGGCTTCGCCTTCTCCGTCGCCTTCGCCTTCCGCCTAGTCGGAGTTCGTTTATGCTTCGCGCGCTTTTGCGCGCAGGAAAAATTCAGGGATTGCCGCTGGCCGTTCGTCAGCTGCAATCCCTTTTTCTTTGGTGCGAGATGTCTCCCAGCCTCACCCTATACCGATAAACGGACAGACCTTTTCGCGTTTCAGGTCCACTCGTTACTGGACGCAGCGGTGCGGACAAAACTACGCTCACTCCGTCATGATCAAACAAATCAAATTCGTCAGTATTCCGGTGACCGATCAAAATCGGGCCTTGGATTTCTACACGGAGAAACTGGGCTTCACCATCATCACCGATCAGCCTTTTGATGAGAAGCAGCGCTGGATCGAGTTGCGCGTGCCCAAGGCGGAGACGCGGGTCGTTCTCTTCACCGCGGAAGGCGAGGAGAAACGGATCGGTTCGATGATGCCTATGTCCTATAGCTGCGATGACATTGATCAGACTTACAAGGACCTAAGCGGTCGCGGCGTCGTATTCGACGGGCCACCGGAAAAACAACCCTGGGGCACTTACGCCATGTTCAAAGATAGTGAAGGCAATCGGTTTGTTCTCTCTTCGGATTAGAACTCGTTAGGCAAAGAGAGATCGCGACCTCACGGCGACATCCGGCTCGCAATTTTGCATTCGCCTCCGCATATTACAGCGGATGAGATCGCGACTGCTGCTGATCCTCGCTTCAATCGTATTTGCGACCGTTTCGCTGGCTGCAGACCAGAAGAGCAGATTAAGAGACGGCGCCTACTACGAGTTCCGCGGGCACCTATACGATCGAAGCACCATCGCGCACAACTTCACCCTTTATTGGTCGGCCGGTTCCCAGCCCATCACTGTTACCGGCGAGACAAGGATTTATCGCAAAGGTCAACGGGCAGGTCTCGAAAGTGTGAAATCCGGCGACGCGGTCTGCGGCGTGGGGCAGGCCAGAAAGGGTCGCCTTATTGCGATTGCGGTCGCCTTTGGCGACGATGGTGTGGAATTGCCCGCTTCCGCGAAAGTGCCGTCGTCGATCACCTTGTCTAACAATACTGGAGGTTGAGCCTAACGAGTGCTAGCACTTCGCTTCGCCGAAGTTTGGCATTGAACTCGCAGTCGCTTCGGAGTTAAGCACTGGTCATGGCTAACTCATCCACCAGTGTCGTGACGATCGCCGACAAGGTCTGCAAACCGTTTCTTCTCGAGGTCATGGTTTTCAGCCCGGAAGCGGGATACAAATTCAAAGTCAGTGTGGAGCGCTCCTGCACGCCCCAGGCCGACGCGATCTGGAAGCTGGTCTTCGATCTTTTCCGGGTGAAAAACAACAACGAGGTGCAGTTGGTGCATGTTTCGTATACCACCGGCGCACCTGTGGAACAAAAGGCCGTCCAGTTGATGGCATCGGAAGGCGTCAAACCTCCGCAAGCCGATCTCCTGGTTGATAAAGTGCATCCGGCGGCAAAGGCCATCGCTGGTGTCCCAAAGCCAACTCCAGCGCAAAAGAAACGCGTGCACGACGCGATGCAAAAAGTCGTAAACGTGGAAGTTTGATCGGCGAAGGAATCGCCAACTGATGAAGGCGATCTCGTACAGTTTGGTTTTCGCCTTTGTCTTATTTTCGGTCTTTTGCCACGGCCAGGACTCCGCGCCGGTTAATCTCGACTTCGAACCCGACTCGTCACCGAAGGTTCAAAGTGATGAAGAGATCAGGCAGAAAGCTGCGGCACAGGGCGTGTATGGACTGCCAGTCCGTTACGTAAAGACAGAAGGTCGGTGGAGCAGGGGCATTCAGTTACCGCTCAAGCCGGGCGACATCCTGACCAGCGATAACCTTTCGGCCGCGATGCATGCACTACGCGATGCTATAACTGCGGACTCGAACGTTAACATTGGTTTCCGTTCCAAAGGAGAGGTTGGTGTCTTCTACCTGGCGCCAAAGTTCGATACTAGCCCGGAAGTAGATGCTAATGGGAATGCGCAAGCAGCCGGAAAGACGGTTGGAGTAATTCTACAACCTTTCTACCTCGACATCTCGCTTGTTCAAGTAGGCGACAATATTCTTCCTATCCCGCGTTCTGCCTTTCCCACGTTCTATCAGAATGTCCCCAAGCTGCTCCTCGCTCTCAATCCTACCGTAGCTTTATCCTATGATCGCGCCTTCGGCTCTGCTATCTCGGCTAGCTTAACTACTGACCTGACTCAGCAGTTCCAGTTACACGCGGATGCTACCAAGTCTTTCGAAGAGAAGTTCTATCGCGCGAAGGGTGGCTTGAGCTATGCTTTGCGACGGGATGAAGGCTGGTTACGCCAATTCTCGGTCTCGGCAGCTTTCGATGGGAGCCGCGAACCGCTTGCTGGCCGCACTCATAAACACGAAGCGGGGGTAGCTACTCTTGGTTTACAGCTGCGACTCGCTCAGAATACTAGACTTGCGCTCGATGCTGGCTACCAACGCACAGATGACAACTTCGTTACCAGCGCTAGAGCTAACCAGCAAGTGGGCAGACTCAGGCTCGACTCTATTCCACGCGGCATTACCGGTTTCGTGCGCGCGGCTTTCTGGGAAGAGAGTGCCTGGCAGACTACCGCCAGCGGCAACTCTTATCAGCGCTTCGTCGGTCGTTTGGGCTACGAAAAGGAGATTCGTATTGCCGAAAACCAGACGATTGGAATCGAGCTGCTCGGCGGCGGGGGCGTGGTTACCAGTGGCACACCGGCTTTCGCTCGCTTCTACGCCGGCAATGCGCCGGGGCAATTCCTTTACGATAGCCCCGATTCGTTAACTAGTATGCCGAGCGGGCCGATTCTGCGGAGCTTCGGAGAAAATGAAGCGCATCTGCGCAACAGCAGTGGCCTTGCTGTCGGCGGTAAAGACTTCTGGCATGTGAACCTTAACGTTACCATCCCGGTCCGGCCTTTGTCGAGAAGCCTAATACCTAACGAGTCGACGGACATACCGGATATTAACGGGTATCCGCTCACGATTAAGCAGCTCCTTAGCCGGCAAATCGACGTAACCGGGCCGAGTATGTTGGCCGCGGTGCTTAAGCATGAAGGAATGAGTCAAAGCGAAGCTAATGTGCGCGCGAAGCAGATCCTCAATGAAGTAAGTCCAGCGGCGCGTTTCGTTATCAACGACGCTAATATTTTATCGCTTAAACCGCTCCTAATGTTTGATGCGGCCGGCCTATCTGATCGCGATGGGGCGAGTGCAACCTGGTTGGCGGCCGGCGGAGGACTTCAGCTAACCGTAGTCATTGCGAAGCTGGAGGTCGGCTACATGCATACCATCTCGGGCCCGACTTTCGGCCATGATGGAAATGCATTCGTTAGGCTGATCTTCCAGAATTTGTTCTAGGAGTAAGCCTACAAACCTACCGGATGCCTGGCGACATAGCCAAAGGTGTCCCGGCCATCGGTATGCCAGCGCGGTCCAACATTGCCGCCTATGGCAAAGTCTGTCGTGTCGAGTCTAAGGCCCGCGATCATGGCGAAGGTATGACCATGTCGTGAGTAAATAGTGATCCACCGTCCCCGTCCGCCTTCGCCATAACGCATTAACTCGCTCGAAGGCAAGGGAGTTGCCAGTAACCCGGCGTTATGCAAGGCGAATGAAACCGTGCCGGAACAATCGTAGCCGCGATCTTGAAACGATCCGTGGCCTCCGCCCCAAACGTAAGGTTTGTTTCGCAAATTATTTGCCGCCCAGATCGCGTTCTTCACTCTCTCCGGAGCATTCGCCGGCGCATGTGCAACGCCGTTACGCAAGACCGCGCGATTACCTGAGACCATCGGTCTGGCTCCGCCGCGGAGATCTTCATGACTCTCTGCACGCCGCGGACCGTCGTCGTCGTCATCCTCTAACGGCCCGACTAACTCTGCGCGCGGCGGCCGCTGGCGGTGAACGCGGTTAGTAAAATAAGCATCCCGTTCCGGAACCTCTTCATTCTCATCGACAGCTTCTCCAGAGAAAATTCTTTCATTTCTGATGGGTGAAGTCTGGTAGGCAACATGCATCGATGCGCCTAGAACATGCGGAGCATTAAAAACTACTGGGTCGATCGCGGCGTGGAGAGCAGCGCGCGCTCTTATAAATGGCTGCAGGGCCACGGCGACCGAGTGGCGTTTGCGCAGATGTTTCGTGCGCGCCTCGGACGGCGTCGCTGTCATAATCAAGAGCAGCGTTGTCAAGGTAGCCGCACGACCAAGCCATGCCTTCATCCGCATGCCCG
>JALZAX010000198.1 GCA_030948055.1 Verrucomicrobiota bacterium
GCTCGGTGCTGGTCGGTTCGACTAACGAATACTTGCCGTAGTTGTAAGCCAGATCGCAGGCGCTGCTCATTTCGCCGCCCATTTTTTCCATGGTCAGATGACCGCGGTGCACACTCAACATTAGTTGCGCCGGATATTTTCCGAGCGCGGGAAAAACATTTTCGCGATGGACGCGGATCGTGGGCAGACCGGCTTCGCTCAAGGCAATGGTGGAATCGGCTTTGGCCGCGGTGGCAAATTTGTTTTCCGCCTCGCGCAGATTTTTTGAGGCGCTGGCGCAATCGGGCGTCGCGTTGGTAGCATCGTCGATCGGAGTGAAGACGTTGCCCGCTTCTTCGTCGGACTCGTTAGGCGCGGCGGGAACTTCGCCGCCGACATCGAGGGCCGCGCGCCATTGACCATCTTTTTGTTTTTTCCAAATGGTGATGAACTGGCCGTAACCGAAAGGTTTGAGATCTTCTTTCGCCTTACGCCATTCCGCCGGCCCGGTGCTGTAACCGAGATCACCGCTGCGCGAAACCCAGACGAATTTCGGTCTCCACTTCAAGGAGATGCCGCCTTCGGGTCGTTTGCTCCAAACTTCCTTGCCACTGACGGGGCCGGGACGGAAAACGATGGAATCGTCCGCGAGAAAATGGAGAAACGCCGCGCGCGTGCCCTGGGCCTGGCCCATTTCGTAGAATTTTTTCTCGCTCTCGCGAATGGCCATCTGCGCGACGGCACGGGGAACTCCGTCTGTCGGCGGCTGTTCTTCGGCACGCGCGAGGCCGATGGCCGAAGCTGCGATGATTAAGAGCGAAAAAGTTTTCATGATTAGACAAAAAACGAAGCGAGCGGCGTCAGCAGATTAAGGTGGACTGCCGCTCATGTCAGCTTTTTGCCCGTGAGGCTAACGGCGGCGGATGGTGCGCCGAAGGACATTATGCGCGCAATTGAGGCCATCGAAACGCTCCGCAGGATCGCATCATGACGACGCTGCCGGTTTCGCCTAACTCCGAAAGCATTCGCGAGCGAGGCGAGTCCAAGGTGGAAGAGAATTCGCGAGGCTTAGACAAAAACAAGAGTTGGCGGCGTCTGGATAGCAAAGACCGTAACGAGGTCATGGAAAATGTCGCAAGCCATGAAGATTGGAAAACCTGTTTCGCCGAAGCCGCTCCCGGCCTCGTGCTTTTCGCGCGGCAATTCGTTCGTTCCATTGCCGATGCGGAAGACATCGTGCAGGAAGCGTTCGTTAAGTTCTGGCGCAAACAGCATCCCATCCAGAACCGCGCGCTCCTCTTCGCCACGGTGCGATCGACGGCCTTCGATCTTCTCCGGCGCGACGCGCGGCGAGCGCGGCGCGAAGCAGATGCTGTGGCCGACGCCGAGCAATCAACCTCGCCGCAATTCGATACCACCAGTGAATCTCAGAAGGCGCTCGCAGCCGCGATGGATCGTCTGCCCTCTGAACAGCGCGAGGTGCTGGTCATGAAAATTTGGAACGAGCTGACCTTTGCCGACATCGCGAGTGTTCTCGCTATTTCGCAAAATACGGCCGCGTCGCGTTATCGCTATGCGCTGGCGGCTTTGAAGAAAAATCTCGCACTCCATGAATGATTTTTCTGAACTGGAAGCGGAACTGAAACAGCTACGACCAGCCGCGCCGTCGGCAGACTTGCTTGCGCGTGTGGAGCGTGCGTTGCACGAAGTTTCTTCGGTCCCAACCGCAGCGGTTTTGCCGCGCCGACGCGTGCATCCCAATTGGTTCGTACTCGGTTTTGGGCTCGCGGCCGCGACCGCGTTTTTCATGTTGGCGCGCGTGAATGTGGATCACACTTCGCCAAGCAAAACGCCGCTCACGGCATCGGCCGTTCCAGCAGCCTCCACTCTTCGGCCCGATGGCATGACGCGCGTGGTTTATCACTCGAGCGACGAGGGCCTGGTTTATTCGGCAAATTTTACCGAGCCTGCGCGTCGATTGGTTTCGCGGTCGCGCGAAACCTTTCAATGGAAAGATCCAAGTAATGGCGCTTCGCTGCGCGTCTCTTATCCGACCGAGGAAGTAGAACTCGTTCCGGTCTCACTCTCAGTTCAATAACGTAATTTAACCTCAGCCTAACGAATCCAAATGAAAACAAGAACCATCGTCATCATCACCGCCGCCGGCCTTTTGCCCTTAAGCGGTTTCTCGGAACCAACGCCCGCGACACCGGCCGTTCCGGCAGTCCCCGCTGTGCCAGGGGTGCCGGCGGTGCCGGCCGTACCACCAGTTCCCGCAGTTAACGCCGTCCGCGATCGCGGGCCGAAAGTTCCTGTGACTTATCTCGGCGTGGAGACTTCTGAAGTGCCGAGCGTTGTCGCGGAACAACTCGGCTTGCCCAAAGGCTTCGGCTTGGTGGTCGATTACGTCATGCCGGACGGTCCTGCGGCTGCGGCGGGCGTGCAGCCTAACGACATCATCAAGATGTTGAACGATCAGATCATGGTCGATACCGATCAGCTTTCGAAACTGATTCGCAGTTACAACGAGGGCGCGTCGGTGACCTTGACCATCCTGCGCAAAGGCACGGAGACAAAAGTGACGGCGAAGTTGCAGAAGCGCGAAATACAAATGCGCCGCGATTGGGAGCGTCACATGCACAACGGCGAGCGCTTCGGCCTTGGTTCCGACTTCGAACAGAAAATGCAGGATTTCGGCGAACAGATGAAGAACATGCAGCTACCGCACATCGAGGAAACAGTGCGCGCGGCCCGTGAGCAGGCGCGTGTCTCTCGCGATCAGGCGAGGCAAATGGCGGAGCAGGCGCGGCAGATGGCGAAAGGCATGCGCGTGATTACGAGTAACGATAATGGAGCGATCAAAACGACCAAGATCGATCTGGGCAAAGCGGAGATCAGTTACAGCGATAACCAGGGCGAAATGCAAATTGAAGTGGCGGATGGGAAAAAATTTCTGACCGCGAAAGATCCGCAGGGAAAACTTCTCTTTAGCGGCCCGATCAGCACACCGGAAGAATTGAACAAGGTGCCGGCGGAAGTGCGGCAGCGTTACGAAAAACTGGAGCAAAAAGATTTGCCGGCGATTCGTCCGAATTTCCGCGGCGCGGAAGCTGATGAAAATAATGACAACGACAACGATGCAGACATGGATGAGGACAACAATTCCGGCGGCGACGAAGATGCGGTCGAGCATATCTCGACGCCCGCGATGCTCATTCCGTTCCCTTATCGCCATCTCGGAATCAACACCGTCCTGATCTAATTTGGATGACGGCGCGAACTGCTTTCGTTCTTTGCGCCGTCATGGCGATGGCCGCGACGCCGCGAACTCAGGCAGAGCAAAATTCCGAGCTTGGCCGGACGATCCAATCTTATTTGGACTCGTTAGGCGCGGAGAGCGGTTTTAGCGGCGCGATCATGGTGGCGAAAGATGGCCAGCCGATCGCGAGCAAAGTGGCGGGTCTGGCGAATCGCGAAACAAAAACGCCGAATACGCTCGAGACGAAATTCAATCTTGGCTCGATGAACAAAATGTTCACCGCGGTCGCGATTGCCCAGCTGGCCCAAAAAGGCCGGCTGAAGTTCGATGATACGATCGCCAAGGTCTAGCCCGATTATCCCAACAAAGAAGTCGGCGAAAAAGTAACGATCCATCAACTGCTCACGCACACGAGCGGGATGGGTTCCTACACCAATGAAAAATTTCCCGCTCAACGCACGCAGTTGACTAGCGTGGCATCGCATTTGCCCTTGATTGTGAATGAACCGCTCGCTTCTGCGCCAGGCGAGAAATTTCAGTACAGCAACTCGGGCTACATGATTCTCGGCGCAATTGTGGAAAAACTTTCCGGCAAAAATTATTACGATTACGTGCGCGAAAATATTTTCGAGCCGGCGGGGATGAGTCACACCGGATTTTATGAACCGGGGAAAGCGATGCCGGATGTAGCGATCGGTTACACGCGGATGGATGAAAGCGGAAAGCGCGGCGAAACCGAGCACGAGAATACCGACATGCGGGAAGTCCGCGGCGGGCCCGCAGGCGGCGGATTTTCTACCGTGGGCGATATGGTCAAGTTTGGCGAAGCATTACGCGGCCATAAGTTGCTCGACGAAGAGCACACAAAAATTATCACGACAGGGAAAGTCGATGGGCCGCCGCCAATGGGAAAATATGGCTACGGCTTTGGCGACAAAATTTTTGCCGGCAAACATATCGTTGGTCACAACGGCGGATTTCCGGGGATCGCCGCGCAATTCGATATGTTTCCCGAGCTCGGATATACCATCGTCATCCTGATGAACGCCGATCCACCGACGATGATGCCGGTGGTCATGAAACTGCGCGAACTTCTTCCAGCCGGTTAGGCAGTTACCGCACTGCGAAGGAGAAGTCCGCCGGGCTCCTTAACCGAGCTGCTGCTGCCCGGCGGTCTTCTCATTTCGCCTAACGAGTGCATCGGCGATCGCGCCGAGATAGATCATGCTCGCCAACCAGAGCATTTCCCAAAGCGGAAGCGTGTAACGCGGCGCGAGGTCGATCAGCAGCGCGGTGGCTTGCAGGATCAATACCGCGGTTATGACCAACGCGAGGCCGTAGAACAAAATCGGTGTGACGTCGGTTCCCGTGCGGCCAGCGAAGATTGTCACGATGGCGATGATGCCCCACACAATCATAACGCTGCCTAACGAGAGGTTCTTTCCCCCGGTAAAGTAAAGTCGCGAGGTCGCGATGGTCATTAGATCTCCTGAGGTGTAATTGCGAAAGGTCGAGAGCGTCATCAATTCCGGCAAATCCTCGCGATGCTCGAAGCAGAAGACCGTGGTCACAAAAAACGTCGTGCTCACAACTGACATCGGCATCTGCAATGCCGTAGCGAAATCGTGTTCGGCCGCCCGCCAATGTTCGGGCGTTGGCGGATAAAGAAAAGCGCGCGCAGTCGCGTTCAGCGCCAGGTGAAACCGTCGAGTCGAGATTTGGTCCGGGGTGGAAAGTGCGGCGCGAAGTTTTTGATAAATCGGAATGGGGCTCAATGGCTCGCCGTTTTCCAACATCTCGCGCAAGGTGGAAATGATCTCGCGCGCATGGCCCGATTTTGTCCGCGCGTTTACCTCATCGAGAAGTTCGCTGCGCCGCGGTTCGGGGATCGATTCGAGAAAATTTAGCCGCCAAAGAAAAGTAAAACCGCCGCGCGGATAATAGGGATGCCCGGTAGATGCGCATACAGCGCCCACGGCCAGCCGGGCCGTGCCCAGAGACAGCAATCCAATCACGACCGCGATCGCGGCGTTGCGCAGCGAATGGAGTGAGCGGCGTTGTCCGGCCACCAGCAGAAACGCGAGTGGAAGCGGGAGAAGCAGGAATAGGTTGGCGTGACGCGTGAGGATGCAGGCGAGAAGGGCCAGCGCGAAAAAAATCCATCGCCGGA
>JALZAX010000199.1 GCA_030948055.1 Verrucomicrobiota bacterium
GCCATCCCACGCTTCTCCAGGTAACGCTGATGATATTCTTCGCCGCGATAAAACTTCGGGGCCGGGTCGATGTGCGTGACAATCGGTTGGCGAAATTTCCCACTCTTATCCATCTCCGCTTTCGATTTCTCCGCCGCAGCGCGTTGCTCCGCCGAATAGTAAAAAATAACGGAGCGATATTGCGCCCCGACGTCTGGACCCTGGCGATTCAACGTGGTGGGATTGTGATTGCTCCAAAAAACATCGAGCAATTGGTTGTAGCTCACTTGCGCCGGATCGAATGTGACCTCGACCACTTCCGCGTGCCCGGTTTCGTCCGAGCAAACATCTTCATAAGTCGGGTTTTCCGTCGTTCCACCGGCATATCCAACCGCGACATCCGTCACGCCTTTGATGTTGCGAAAGGTCGCTTCCACGCCCCAAAAACACCCCGCACCGAACATCGCTTTCTCCGTCATGCTGCAACATCAGACGAGAGCTCACCGCGTGCAAGACGGCGCGTTTAAGTCTCGGGTAGGGTGGGCGTCCCGCCCGCCGGCGAAAGCGTCTCGCTTTCGCGAACTTCAAGATCGTTCCGGCGAGACGCCGTAACCGGCGGGCGGGACGCCCACCCTACCCGAGAGAAGAATGCGGCTTATCGCCTAACGAGTTGTTTCGAGGAGCTGACGGAGTCGGCATCGAGCTTCGAAAAACTTTCCACTAACAAAAGTTCACACGCGCCATTGCCAGTATCATCGCGGCGCAACGAACTGCGCCACGTCCCGATGTTCGGCCCGGTCGCTTCCACCAGTTCGCCCTCGAGATGAATTAACTCGCCCACGCGCGCCGATTCGCATGCCTTCTCCACCACTTCGTTCGCCGGAATGATGTGGATATTCCTGCTGTGCCTCGCGATTTCATCCTGCGGAATCGGTGGCGGCAACCGGTATTCATACCAATAGAAACGCATGCTTTGACTGATCTTGAGGTGGTCGAGCACCGTCTGATCGGACATCCGTCCCCAACCGACGGCGAGATCCACTGGCACGAGCGCGGACTGCCGGTCCCAGCGGTAACGCTTGGAATATAATAACCGCGCATCGATGGAAAATTTCGCGAGCGGCTTCAAATGAAATGAGCCATGCTCGATTTCATCGGCACGGACAGATCAATTTGCTCCGGATCGTTCGCGATCAAAACGCCCGGGGAATGCGTGATTGGCGCCGTCCATTGACGGTAGCCTAACCAGAGCAAAGCAACCGCAAGCAGCGCGCAAATTTTCTTCACAGATTCCGCATCTGTGAAAAGCAGATTCGATGCTACATCACCATGCCGCCATCGACGGCGAGCACCTGGCCGGTGATGTATTTCGCATCGGCCGAAGCAAGAAACGCGACGGCGTTGGCGATATCATCGGGCTGACCTAACGAACCCAGTGGAATTTTCGTCAGAATGTTCTTACGAATTTCCTCCGAGAGAACTGCGGTCATGTCGGTTTCTATGAGACCCGGCGCAACGGCGTTGACCGTGATGCCGCGACTGGCGAATTCGCGCGCGAGCGATTTGGTAAGACCTAACAAACCTGCTTTGCTCGCCGCGTAATTCGATTGCCCGGCGTTGCCAATCAATCCGATGACCGAGCTAATATTAATAATGCGGCCACTGCGCTGCTTGATCATCGCGCGCTGCAGCGCCTGCGTGAAATTGAAGGCGCCTTTCAGATTGGTATTCAAGACCGTGTCCCAATCTTCCGGCGACATGCGCATGCTCAATCCATCACGCGTGACGCCGGCGTTGTTCACTAGAATGTCAACGCGACCAAAATCTTCCAGAATTTGCGCGCCGGTTTTTTGCACGGCGGCGTGATCCGAGACATCAACCGCGTAGAATTTCGCGGCCTCGGCGCGCGTGCCATTGATTTCATCCGCCGTCCGCTGAGCGTTGGCTTCCGTTCGACTGACCGACGCGACGCGCGCGCCCTCGCTGGCCAGTTTCACTGCAATGGCGTGACCAATCCCCCGCCCCGCGCCCGTCACGACCGCCACTTGGTTTTCAAATCTCATCGTCGCTCAACCTTCACCCATCTTTTGGTTCGTGCACTTTTCGTCGCGGCGTCGAGCACCCGCTGATTACGCAAACCGTCTTCGAAAGTCGGATGCGCATTTTTTCGCCTAACGACTGCTTGCACGAAATCCGCAATCGTGTGCACGAAAGTGTGTTCGTAGCCGATGAGATGGCCGGGCGGCCACCAATTTTTGACGAATGGATGCGTCGGCTCGGTCACCAAAATGTCGCGAAAACCGCGCCGCCCTTCCGGGTCTAACGAGTTGTAGAAACGAAGCCGATTCATTTCTTCAAAATCGAAAAAGAGCGAACCGCCGCTGCCGTTGATCTCAAGCGTGATGCTGTTTTTTCTTCCGGGCGCGAAACGCGTCGCCTCCAGATTCGCCAGCGCGCCGTTGCGAAATTTTCCGATCATAACTACCGCATCATCGACGGTCACGCGACCACCCGGACGTTGCTTCACAAAAGTTTCCATCGTCGCGCAAACTTCTTTGAACTCACCGACGAGATAACGCGCCAGATCGATGATGTGCGCATTGATGTCGCCGTGCGCGCCGCTGCCGGCGATCTTCGAATTCATTCGCCAAACCAAAGGAAAATTTGGATCGGCGATCCAATCTTGCGCGTATCTCGCGCGGTAATGGTAGATGCGATGACCGAGTTCGCCGCGCTCGATCATTTCTTTCGCCAGCGCGATGGCGGGAATGCGGCGGTAGTTATGACAAACCATGTGCATGACACGCGCTTTGCGCACCGCCGCGAGCATGCGTTCACATTCCGCGACATCGAGCCCGAGCGGCTTCTCACACAGTATCGCTTTGCCCGCGCGCGCGGCGGCGACTGCAATTTCGCAATGCGTGTCGTTAGGCGTGCAGATGTCGATGATGTCGATTTCCGGATCGGCTATGACATCACGCCAATCGGTCGCGAATTTCTCCCAGCTGAATTTCGCCGCCGCTTTTTTCACGGCCGCACGATTGCGCCCGCAGATCGCTTTCATTCGCACCGTCGCCGGCAGATCGAAAAAGTGCGGCGCCTGCCGCCAGGCATTCGAATGCGCCCGGCCCATGAAATCGTAGCCGATGAGGCCGACCGCGAGTGTTTTCGTCATAGAAAGTGCAATGCGTGCGCCGCTATCTTATAAATGTTCCTTCCATGAAGTGTCCATCCTGCGCCCACTTGCTCGACGCGCCGGCCGATCGTTGCCCGCAATGCAAATTCTCGCTCTCACGCATGGACATGAAATTCGGCCTCGTCCCGGCGCATTCGCGTTTCCTGACCGATCGCAGCGGCACCCTCGCGCTCGAAGACATGGAACAACTGCGCGCCATGCTGCGTTTGTTTCAGAAAAAATTTCCGCAGACGCTTTTCTCCATCCTGATCACGGAACTCGAATCGGGAATGTCGGTCGCAGAGTACGCGTTTTGGCTGGCGAATCGCGCGAAGTTTGGCGGCGTGGACAAGGCGCTGGCGGATAATTTCAATCTGCTGCTCTTGATCGATCTCGCTGGAAATACCGCGGCGTTGACCGTCGGCTACGGTCTCGAGCCTTACATTCAGGAAAGCGATTTGCAGGATGTGCTCGACGAATTGGCGCGCGCGATGCGCAGCCACGATCTCGCGGCTGGTCTGCGCGCTTGTATCGAATTTCTCACACAACGTCTGCGCGTTCTTTCCGCGAAGGCGCACTCTGCGCCGGCCCCCGCCGCTGTTCCCGCCTAACGAATGCAACGAATCGCGTTCTATTCATTCTTATTGTTGCTGCTGCAACTGCCGGTGACCGAGACGCGTGCGCAGGACGCAATCGCAACGCCCACGCCGTCAGCACCGCTTTTTGAGGAACGGCCTTACGGCCCGCGTCCGCTGGAGACGCCAACGCCGATGCGAAAAATCAAGGAACCGGACAAACCAATTCCGGTCGGATGGATCATCGGTGGCGCGGCCATTATTGCGATCGGCACGACCGTTTTCCTGTGGGGTTCAGCCCGGCAATGGCATTCGTCGAATTTATTCGATCGACAATATCGCTTCCCACGCTCGACCAAGGTCGCAGTCCGTTTTGGCGCGAAACGTTGCGGCGGACACGTGGCGACCGTGCGCCTCGGTCCGTCAAAAACGAAAAATTCTTAGGAAGGCGACTTCGATCGCGAGAGCTTCCTGAATGTTGCGCCCGAGTTGATCGCGCAATTCTTCGAGACGCCGGATGCGCTTCAAGCACTCGTTAGTCGGCAGGCGTTGCGCTAACGCGCGCGTCGCTTTCGCGGCCGCGGCGATTTCATTTCCATTCAGGCCGGCGCTCGCGCGTAAAACGTCCGACCACCATCGAAAAATTATTTCGATCATTCGCGCGCGGCGCTGCAAATACATGCTTTCGTTCAGCGCCTTGAAGTAATCTTCGCGCTCATCCATCCAGGAGCCGTCGGTCGTGTTTTTGTAACGGATCTCTTCCTGTTTCAGCGCAGCCGCATTCTCGTCGGCAATTTCTTCGCGCAGCTTCGCCAGGAGACGTAGAAATGTTTGCGCGAGCCGGTAGGATTTCTGCACGCCGCCTTTCTGCGCGCTCGCAGTCTCGTTGAGCAAATCGATCAGTTCCTCTTCTTCTGGCAGGGGCGCGACATCTTCGGGCGCGTTTAATTGAATCGGAATACAGCGTGACAAGATCGTGTCCGGCAGCGCTTCCGGCAATGCGCTCAGCAGCAAAAGCAACGAGTCGTTAGGCGGTTCTTCCAGCGTTTTCAAAAACGCATTGGCCGCCTGCGGTTGCAGACGATCCGCATCGGAAACGATCGCTACTTTGCGGCGTCCATTAGTCGCGCGCATCTGCAAGGTGTGCTCGAGATTGCGAATTTGCTCGATGACGATGCGGCGTGATTTCGAACCGGGCTCGGCCACAAAAACATCCTGGTTACTGGCGCCATTGACCATTTCGGTCAGGCGCGCGGCGAGTGCGCGTTTGCCCGCGCCGGCGGGACCGGAAATTAAATAAGCATGTGCGAGGCGGCCCTGCTCTTTTGCTCGATGCAGATGTGTGAAAGCGGCGTCGGGTGAAAAAGCCATCGCTAGAAGTTAAATCCTTGCGGGAATTTTTCGCGCAGCAGTTCCCAGATTTCCGTTTCGATTTCATCCGCGGAACGCGCGCCGTCGATTAATCGGATCCGATTTTTTTCGCGCACGGCCAACTCGCGATAAGCGGCACAAACTCGCTCATAAAATTCGATCGGTTGCTGTTCCATCCGATCCACTTCACCCACCGGCCGCACGCGTCGCAACATGCGGCTCCGCGAAGTCGCAACATCGAGATCGAGCAGAAAAGTCAGATCGGGAACGCATTTCCCAATCGCGAAACGATTGATCT
>JALZAX010000200.1 GCA_030948055.1 Verrucomicrobiota bacterium
TTTCCGCGCATCGCACGCCGGATTTAATGGCGAAGTTCGCGCGTGGCGCGGCTGATCGCGGATTGCACGTTATCATCGCCGGTGCCGGGGGCGCGGCCCACTTGCCTGGAATGATCGCGGCGCAGACCTGGTTGCCGGTTCTCGGTGTGCCAGTGGAATCGAAAACGCTCAAAGGCCTCGACTCTCTTTTATCGATCGCACAAATGCCGGCCGGTGTTGCCGTCGGCACACTGGCGATCGGAGTCTCCGGCGCGAAAAATGCCGCGCTGCTGGCTGCCAGCATCATTGGCCTAACGAATGATTCGGTGCGCGCAAAAGTCGAATCATTCCGCAAGAAGCAGACGGCCACTGTTCTGGCGCAGAACTAAAATGAGCGACGCGAAGTTTCTGCCGGGTTCGACCATCGGGGTGATGGGCGGGGGCCAGCTTGGCCGCATGTTTGCCATCGCTGCGCGCCGCATGGGTTACATTGTGCAGGTCTTTACTCCGGAAGAAGAAACGCCTGCCGGACAATTCGCCGACCTTACCCGCATCGCTGAATACAGTAACGAGGCGGCGGTGCGTCGTTTCGCCAATGAAGTCGACGTCATCACTTTCGAGTTCGAAAACATTCCCATCCAGACCGTGGAATGGTGCGCGGAAGATTGTGTCGTTAGACCAGCAGGTTCGATCCTGCACATCGCGCAAAACCGGTTGCGCGAAAAAGAATTTCTGACGTCCGCCGGCATTCCGATCGCGCCCTTTCGCGCGGTGCGAAATGCCTACGAGTTAGCTAACGCCGTCGATCAGATCGGGCGTCCCGCCATTCTGAAAACCGCCGCCTTTGGTTACGACGGTAAAGGGCAGCAGATGATCAACGCGCGCGATGACTTCGAGGAAATTTGGAAGGCCGGTTCCGCCGACGAACTTGTCTTGGAAGGTGCGATCGATTTCGAGAAGGAGGTTTCAGTCATCATCGCGCGCGGAGTCGACGGCAAGACTGCGACCTTTCCGCTCTGCGAAAATCTCCATCGCAACCACATTCTCGACATCACGGTCGTGCCGGCGCGCGTGCCGGAAAATGTCGAAGGCGATGCGGCCAAACTCGCCAACACGATTGCCGAAAAATTAGAGCTGATCGGATTGCTCGCGGTCGAAATGTTTCTGACCAAAGACAGCAAACTCCTCGTTAACGAACTGGCGCCGCGTCCGCATAATTCAGGGCATTGGACGATCGAAGGCTGTACTACCAGCCAGTTCGAGCAACACGTTCGCGCAGTCTGCGGATTGCAACTTGGCTCGACGGAGATTTTGCGTCCGGCCGCGATGGCGAACTTGTTAGGCGAAGTCTGGCAAAATGGCGCTCCTGATTGGAGCAATGCATTCCGATCCAATGGTGTGCATTTGCATCTGTACGGAAAAAGCGAACCGCGTCCCCGCCGCAAGATGGGACATCTGACGGCACTGGGAAAAACGCCCGACGATGCTTTTGCGCGCGTGAGCGAAGCTCGATTGGCGCTGCAAGCAGCGGCGAAGTGAAAACGGAAATTCTCTCCGCGCCGGAGAAGGCGGTGGAGCTTCTCCGGCTCGGCGAAGTAGTCGCGTTGCCGACAGAGACAGTCTACGGACTCGCGGCCGATGCACTGAATGTCGATGCCGTTCTCAAGATTTTCGAAGCGAAAGAGCGTCCGCACTTCGATCCGCTCATCGTGCATTTGCCTAACGAGACGTGGCTTGCTCGCCTAACGAGTATTCCGAAAGCCGAACAGAAGATTGTCTCTAGCCTAACGAGTGCTTTCTGGCCCGGTCCCTTGACGCTTGTTCTGCCGCGGCAATCAATCGTTCCGGATATTGTCGCGGCCGGTCTGCCGATGGTGGCAGTGCGGATAAGCGCTCATCCGATTTTTCGTGAAATCATTTCAGCCTTCGGAAATCCGCTCGCCGCGCCGAGTGCGAATCGCTTCGGTCGAATTAGTCCAACGCGAGCAGAGCACGTTGCCGCCGAACTTGCTGGACGCATTCCTTTGATCATCGACGGCGGACCCACGACGCACGGTTTGGAATCAACCATCGTGGCGCCGCGTAACGGCCGGATCGAAATCCTCCGCACCGGTCCAATTACAAAAGAAGAACTAGAACAATTCGCACCGGTGACCTTGGTCTCGTTAGGCAGAAAGCCGGAAGCACCTGGACAACTGCGATCGCATTACGCGCCGCGCACTCCATTCGTCTTAACCAAAAACCTGGAAACGTTTCGGTCCGAAGGAATGCGTATCGGGAAGTTAATCCTCGATCCCGACGATTTGCGCAGAACGGCGGCGAACTTGTTTCGTCAGCTTCGCGAACTCGATGAGGCGGGCTTCGATCTAATCGTCGCCGAAGAAATTCCTGAGACCGGATTAGGCCGCGCGATCATGGATCGCCTGCGCCGCGCTAGCTCTGATGCGCCAGACAAGCCTGCACAAAACCTTTGAAAAGCGGATGCGGCTTGTTCGGCTTGCTCTGAAATTCCGGATGGTATTGGCAGGCGAGAAAATATGGATGGTCCTTCAGCTCGATCAATTCCGCGAGGGCACCGTCGGGTGACGTGCCGGAAATGGTGAAACCTTTGTCGCCCATTTGATCGCGGTACTTCATATTGAATTCGTAACGATGTCGGTGGCGTTCGAGCACTTCATCGCCGCCGTAAACTTTTTCCGCCATCGTTCCGTGAGAAATTTTCGTTGGCCACGTGCCCAGCCGCATACTCGCTCCTTTGTTTTGCACTCCGCGCTGTTCGTCTAGCAAAGAGATCACGGGATCTTTCGCGTCGGGGTCGAACTCGGTGCTGTTCGCATCCTCCAAACCGCAGACGTTGCGAGCGAACTCGATCGTCGCCACCTGCATGCCGAGACAGAGACCCAGGAACGGTAACTTATGCTCTCGCGCGAATTTCGTCGCTTTGATTTTTCCTTCGACACCGCGTTCGCCAAATCCGCCTGGAATCAAAACGCCCGCGACGTCTTTCAACTGACCATCGACGCCATCTTGCAATGTTTCGGCGTCGATTAATTTCAAATCGATTCCGCAATCCTGACTCGCGGCGGCGTGAGTGAGCGATTCGTAGATACTCTTGTAAGCGTCCTGAAGATCGATGTACTTCCCAACGACCGCGATCTTCACCTGCTTCTGTGGACTAACGATTTGTTGCACGAACTTTCGCCAATTCGTCAGATCAGGTTGGGGCGCATCGAGGTGAAGATATTTGCAGACGAGATCGTCCATGCCTTCCTCGTGCAACATCAGTGGCACCTCGTAAATCGTATGCTGCACGTCGCGCGCTTCGATGACCGCTTGCGGCGCGACGTTGCAGAACATGGAAAGTTTCTGACGCGTCTCCTGATCGAGCGGGTATTCCGTGCGGCACATCAGCACCTGCGGTTGGATGCCGATCTCTCGTAGGCGCGCAATACTTTGCTGGGTCGGTTTGGTCTTTAATTCGCCGGCTGCTTTGATGAAGGGCACGAGCGTGACGTGAATATTGACGACGTTTTCGGGTCCGACTTCGAGAATGAATTGGCGGATCGCTTCGAGAAAGGGCAGTCCTTCGATGTCACCGGTGGTGCCGCCAATTTCGGTAATGACGATATCGGCTTTTCCCTCGGCGGCGACTTCGCGGATGCGGTTCTTAATTTCGTCAGTGACATGCGGAATGACCTGCACCGTTTTGCCGAGATAATCGCCGCGTCGCTCCTTTTGGATGACCATCTCGTAGACCTGACCACTCGTTAGGTTGTTGTGACGCGAGAGAACGCAGTTTGTGAAACGCTCGTAGTGGCCGAGATCAAGGTCAGTCTCGGCGCCGTCGTTAAGCACATAAACTTCGCCATGCTGAAATGGGTTCATCGTGCCCGGATCGACGTTCAAGTATGGATCGAATTTCTGGAAAACCACACGCAGGCTGCGCAGCTCCAGTAAAGTGCCAAGCGCGGCCGCCGCCAGGCCTTTGCCTAACGAACTGACCACGCCACCTGTAACAAAAATGTATTTCATCGACGCCGATTCTTTCGTGCCGCGCGAGCGAGAATTCGCTCCAGCGCTGCTGCGTCCACGGGCGTATCCACGCCGGGCGAGCCTGACTTCGCGACGAGCACCCGAATTCTTACACCATTCTCCAACGCGCGCAATTGCTCGAGCGATTCGGCTTTCTCCAACGCCGACGGTTTCCAGCGAACGAATCGCAAAAGCAGCTCACGTTTAAAACCGTAAATGCCCTGGTGGCGAAACTTCGGGCCGTTATGCGGAATGATCGCCCGAGAAAAATACAGCGCGTTGTTATTCGAATCGAAAACGACTTTCACCTGATGCGACGATTGTGCGTCTCGCTCGTTTTCAAATGGTTGAGCAGCCGTGATCATTTCCAATTTTGCATCGCGCTCCAGTTCCTGCACGAGCCGATCGATCAAACGCGATTCCACCAGCGGTTCGTCGCCTTGTATGTTGATTACATGGGTGAACTCCTTCGCTCGTGCAATGACCTCGGCGGCGCGGTCAGTTCCGCTGTGATGTTTGCCGGAAGTAAGCGCGACTTCCGCGCCCCAGGCGAAAGCCGCTTCCGCGATGCGCATGTCATCGGTTGCGATGATTGTATTCGTTAGGCGTTTCGCTCGAAGACATCGCTCCCAGACATGTTGTAGCAATGGCTTTCCGGCGATGCGATGAAGCGGCTTTCCGGGAAAGCGCGTCGAGGCCCAACGCGCAGGGATAATTCCGACAGCTTTAATGCGCATCTCCTAAGATCATCTCCGTCGCCTTCGGGAGATTGGCGACCGATGATTCGTTAGGCTGATCGACTCCCGTTTCGACGAGGATCGTTCGCACCCCTGCGTTTCGCCCGCATTCCGCATCAAGTGGTTTGTCACCGATAAAAAAAGAGCGCCCGAGATCGAGGTGATGTTCGCTCTGTGCATCAAAAATCATCTGCGGTTTTGGCTTACGGCAGGCGCAATCGTCGTTCGGCTGGTGCGGACAAAAGTATGTGGCGTCGATCATCGGCAGTTGCCGCTGCACTTCGGCTTCGACCGCACGATAATCTTCCTCGGTGAAATAGCCGCGACCGATTCCGCTTTGATTCGTAATCACGATTAATTTGAAACCCGCGTTCTTCAGCCGGCGCAACGCTTGCCAAACTCCGTCGAAAATTTCCACCTGCTTCGGGTCGCCGCAGTATTCGACATCGCGCATCAACGTTCCGTCTCGATCGAGAAAGACTGCGGGGAACTGCTCGTTAGGCATCGAAGCTCGCGATCAATTCTTCGCGTGTCACCGTCGCGGTCCCGAGTTTTCCGACCACAACCGCACTGGCGTGATTGGCAATTTCCGCTGCTTCTGTCGAATTGCCCTTACCGCAAAGCGCGAGAGTAAAGAGC
>JALZAX010000201.1 GCA_030948055.1 Verrucomicrobiota bacterium
TCAAAAAATCTGCGCGAGGCGGAAAACAAATTTGCCACCGCGGCTAAAGCCGATTCCACCATTGCCTTGAGCGAAGCCGGTCTGCCCACGATCCGCGTCCATCGCGAAAATGTTTTTCCCGCGCTCGGAAAATATCCGGCGCAACTAATGTTGAGTGTCCACCGCGGTCATCTGACCATGGAAAAAATGGGCGGCGAAATGAGCAGCGCCTGCGATCTGGCTTACAACTACGGCAAGTATTCGTTAGTCGAACCGACCAGCACGGAGCGCGGACATTACCTGCAAATCTGGCGGACCGACGGCGAAGGCAATTGGAAAATCGCGCTCGATTTTCAGTCGCCGTTGCCTAACGAGCAGAAGAAGTAGATTTTTTTCGCCACGGATTAACACGGATTTGCACGGATAAAAGAATTCCGAATCCGTGTTTCATCCGTGTTAATCCGTGGCTAAGAACAACTGCGTGAAATCAGTTCCGCCGGATTCGATTCCCACTGGCCACGCAGGAATGCGACAGCGTCTCGAACTTGGCCCGCGCATTCATCCCGGTGCCTTCGTTGTTCCAAATGCCACCGTCATCGGCGACGTCTCGTTAGGCGAAGAATCCAGCGTTTGGTATGGCGCGGTTTTGCGCGGCGATATCAACCGCATCATCATCGGCGCGCGCACCAACATTCAGGATAACGTCGTTGTCCATTTGTCGGACGATTATCCAGCGATTGTCGGAGACTTAGTAACCGTGGGTCACAGCGCCATCGTCCACGCCTGCACCATCGACGACGAAGTTCTCGTCGGCATGGGCGTCATCATCCTCGACGGCGCCGAAATCGGCGCGCGCTCCATCATCGGCGCCAATGCTCTCGTCACCGTCGGCAAAAAGATTCCACCTGGCTCGCTTGTTTACGGATCACCCGCCCGCGTCGTCAGTCAGCTCTCGTTAGGCGAACAAGATTCGATAAAGAAGTGGGCGATCAAGTATGTTGAGAACGCAAAGATTTTTCGAGAAACTCTTCTGAAATGAATTTGCTTGTTGCTCTTGCTGCGATCTCATTTTCCACCGCGACGTCATTTGCTTCGCTCAAAGTGAGCTTTGACGAACTTCGAAGCAATCCCTCCCGTTATGACGGAAAGATCGTCACCGTCAAAGGTCTGTGGGATGGCAGTGGCGGCGAGCGAAATTATTTCTTCCGAGACGCACGTGCAGCAAGGCGAATGAATGACAACAATTGGATGACTGTCCTTACCAATGATTCTACTGCCTATCCGGGAACGAACATGTCAAACTATAGTGTTTATGACCTTCGTTTCGTCGAAGTCACCGGACGGGTTACTACTCATTTTCACAGCGTCTTTGGTCCCGAGCCAGTCGCTATCATGCTTCAGCACTTGCGCGTCCTGCCCGGTGGACGGCAAAAACAGTTGCTCCTTCCCATGGATCAATTTCGAAACGAAACGCCTCGCCCTGTCTTTATTGAGGAATGGTGCGGCGGCACGGGGCTGATGACCGAGGTCGGTCCCGGCGAGGTCGTAGAATCCTTCACAGGTCGAAGCCCTCCAATCAGAGTTACAATCAAAGATAAGCGTGAAGGAAAGGTGTTAAGCAAAGCGTCTTTCGCCTGGCGAGAGGACTACTTCGACTCGGTAAAGCGATATCGCTATTTCAGTATCACGACTAGCGGAATTCACCCAGTCCCACCGGAGATTGGTCGAACGTGGAAATTAGCGCCGACTCCGGATCGCGACTAAGAACCTGATCACAGTGCCAATCGCAGTTTCCGAACCGCGTTGTTTAGTTTGTTGGCCAACGTTGCGCTTGTTAGCCTAACGAGAACAAGATGGAAGCGGCTAATTCGCACAACGGCGTGAGCGTGCGCGCCCACAAAGGCGATGCCATGACTTTGCTCGCCTTCGATCTCGATCAAGCGAAGACCCAGAACTTCACCGGCTTCAGCATTCGCATCACGCCAAAGGGTCGCGCGCCGTATTACCTGACGAATCTTCTCACTTATCCAAAAGCGGTTCGCGCGAAGAACAACATCGCGGACAAGGACGCGCATAGCACTCGCTTCGCGCCCATCCAGAAATTTCGCTGGGTGCATGTGCCGGCCACGTTCCATCAAATCAAGGCGCCGTTTTACGGCCTCTACAAATACGAAATCACGCCGCGCTACATGGTCGGCGACATTTTACAGCCGCTCGACAAATCGCTCACCGCCGCGGTCGAGATCGATGTCAGCCCATACAAAAGCGGTCAGTTTCAAATCGGTTTCGCGCGCGGCTTCGTCGCTTCGCAGGCCTACACGAATCACTTCGGTAACAACAACAAGGTGCGGCCGAACAAGAAAGATTTGATCTTCGATATCAAGACGAAATCCGGGTCGGTCAAGACGACGCAGAACGGCCAGCAGGTCGATCAGGATTAGACCTTTGAGGACCAATACGCCTGGCTCGGTTGGCAGGCGCGGGCCCGTGCCTTGGAATTTCTCGATGAAACTCTCGCCAACCAAAATCTCACGCTCGATGTTTTTGCCTTCGATCTCGATGAGCCGACGATTTGCAGCAAGCTACTCGAGCTTGCGCAGCAGGGACGGTTACGGGTCCTGCTCGATAATTCGAAAAGCCACGTCGGCAAAGATGCGAGCGGGGTGGTGGTTTTTGAAGATCAGTTCGAAGCGCTCTTCACGCAAAAAGCGATCGCACCGAGCGCAATCGTGCGTGGAAAATTTCAGAGCCTCGCGCACTCCAAGGTTTTCATTCAGAAAAACAAGGCGACTAAAGCCGCGATCAAAGTTCTGACCGGATCGACAAATTTTTCCACAAACGGTTTCTACATCAACGCCAACCACGTTCTCATCTTCAATAACAACGCGGTCGCGCAACTTTACGCCGATGTTTTCGACGCGTCCTTCAGCGCGGAGAAGATGAAAGGTTTCAGTGGAACGAAATTCGCCGTGGATGATCACGCCTTCGCGCAGGCTCAAACCCCGCAGATGACCGTCCGCTTTTCGCCGCACACCAAAGAGATCGCAACGAAGTTTTTCAAAATCATCTCCGACGCAATCAACGCGACAACCAGTGATGTCTTGTTCGCGATCATGAAGGATAACAGTGCCAGCTTCATCCTGGATACGATCCGGTCTATCCGCGCCACTCGACAGGATATTTTTTCCTACGGGATAACCGACACGACCACGACGATCACCCTCTACAAACCGCACAAGAAAAACGGCGTGCTCGTCGCGGGCAAAGGTGGCTCGAACGTTTTACCGCCGCCCTTCAATCGCGAGAATCCAATCCCCGGCATCGCAATCCATCACAAATTTGTCGTGGTCGATTTCAAAGGCAAGAATCCGGCCGTCTATTGCGGTTCGAGTAATCTGGCCTTCGGTCCCGAGCAGGCGAACGGCGATAATCTCATCGAGATTCGCGACCGCGACACGGTCACGGTTTTCGCCATCGAAGCGATTCGACTGGTCGATCATTTCGCTTTTCGCAATCGCCAGGCCAATCCGAATGAAATTAACCTGCACGGCACCGAACCCACGCCGTGGTACAAGAGCTATTACGACCCGGCCGATCTGCATTTCGTCGAGCGCACCATGTTGAGCGCGCCGGCCAAAACCTGAGCACTCGTTAGGCGGCGCGAATTTGCTTCGCCAACTCTCGCGCGCTTTCGTGCAAAAGTTCGGGCGCCCGCTTCATACTTTCTTCGTCGCTCATTCCTGCACGCGTAAGCGTATAAACGTCGCTAAAAATTTCATGCGCGCTTCGATCGTCACTTGCCCGACCGACGATTGCGTAAACCGGCTTGCCAAGTTTCCGCGCCAGCGACGCGACACCGGCCGGCGCTTTTCCGGAGAGAGTTTGCGCATCCAAACTTCCTTCGCCGGTAATCACCACATCGACGTGCGCAATCTTTGCTTCGAGGCCGATCGCTTCCGCCACCACTTTGAACCCGGGCCGCAAACGCGCCCCGCAAAAACTCATCAAACCAAAACCGAGCCCGCCCGCCGCGCCCGCGCCCGCAATATTGCGCACATCAATCTTCAACTGTTGCGCGACGACATCCGCGAGTCGCGTGAGACAACCTTCCAACACGGCGAGTTGCTCCGCGCTCGCGCCTTTCTGTGGACCGAAAACGCAAGTTGCGCCCTGCGAACCGAGCAGCGGATTTTGCACATCGGAAGCAATCGTGATCCGAGGAATACCTAACGAGTCCGGCTTTTTAATTCGGGTGAGCCTTCGCAAATCCGCCACTGCGACGACTTCATTGTCGTTAGCAAAAAAGCGATAACCAAGCGCGCGTGCCACACCGAAACCACCGTCGTTCGTCGCGCTCCCGCCCAAGCCCATGATGATCTCTTTCATGCCGCGTCGCGCCGCATCGCGCAGCATTTCACCCGTGCCAAATGATGTCGTCTTGAGCGGATTCCGTTCGTTAGGCGACAAGCGCCAGAGTCCGGAGGCCTCGCTCATTTCCATTACCGCGGTGGTGCCGTTTCGAATCACGCCATAACGCGCCCGCACCATCCGGCCGAGCGGATCATGCACATCGCATTCGTGCCACTCACCCTTCGCCGCCGCGCAAATCACACTGGCAAATCCTTCGCCACCATCCGCGATTGGCAGCAAAGTGATCTCCGCTTTCGGCAATTCGTCGCGCAAACCGGCCGCGATGTGTTCGGCCACTTCTTTCGCGCCTAACGAGTGCTTGAATTTGTCCGGCGCGATCAGAATGCGCATGCCAAGCTAACTCCGCAATTTCCGCTCCAGGATTTCGCCGGCCATTTGCGGATTTGCCTTCCCGTTCGACAGCTTCATGACCTGCCCTTTCAGAAAATTCAGCGGCGCCGATTTTCCGGCCCGAAAATCCTCCACGGGCTTTGGATTCTGCGCGATTACCTGATCACATAAAGCTTCCAGCTCGGTGACATCACTCAGTTGCGCGATGCCTTTCTCACGCACGATCTCGCCGGCTGATTTTCCACTCGCAAACATTTCGGCAAAAACTTCCCTGCCTTGCCTGCTGCTGATCTTCCCGTCTTCAATTTGCCTAACGAGTTCATCGAGGGCTTCGGGCCTGATCGGACAATCCGCGATTGTTCGATCGGAATTGGTCAAGGCGTTTTGCAGATCGTTGAGAATCCAGTTCGTGATGTTCTTCGCCTTGCCGGCACCTTTGGCCGCCTCTTCGAAGTAAGTCGCGAGCGCGAGATCATTCGCGAGGACGCCCGCATCGTAAGCACTGATTTCATATTGCTGAATAAAACGGGCGCGTTTCGCCTGTGGCAATTCCGGCAAACGCGCCTGCGCTTCCTCGAGCAAGATTTCCGTTTTAATCGGAACCAAATCCGGATCGGAAAAATATC